>JBDHZJ010000384.1:0-2999 GCA_039811825.1 Propionicimonas sp. | reverse complement strand
GCCTCGCCGACCTCGATCACGTCGTCCTGGTCGACGAAGCTCATCTCGACGTCGAGCTGGGTGAACTCGGGCTGCCGATCGGCGCGGAAGTCCTCGTCGCGGTAGCAGCGGGCGATCTGGTAGTACCGCTCCATGCCGGCGACCATCAGCAACTGCTTGAACAGCTGCGGGCTCTGCGGCAGCGCGTACCAGCTGCCGGGTGAGAGCCGGGCGGGCACCAGGAAGTCGCGCGCGCCCTCCGGCGTGGAGTGGGTCAGCGTCGGGGTCTCGATCTCGACGAAGTCCCGCGCGGCGAGCACCTCGCGGGCCACCCGGCTCACCTCCGAACGCAGCCGGATCGCCGCGGCCGGGGCCGGACGGCGCAGGTCGAGGTAGCGGTACTTCAGCCGGGCCTCCTCGCCGACGTTCACCCGCTCGTCGATCTGGAACGGCAGCGGGGCGGACGGGTTCAGCACCTCCAGCGTCGCGACCGCGACCTCCACCTCGCCGGTGGCCAGGTTCGGGTTCACGGTGTCGGCCGAGCGCGCCTCCACCGGGCCGGTGACGGCGATGCAGTACTCGTTGCGCAGCCCGTGCGCGCCGGAGGTCGCCAGCACGTCGTCGCGCACGACCACCTGGACGATGCCGCTGGCGTCCCTCAGGTCGAGGAAGGCGACCCCGCCGAGATCCCGGCGCCGGTCCACCCAGCCGGCCAGGGTGACCGTGGTGCCGACGTGCTCGGGGCGCAGCGAACCTGCCTGGTGGGTGCGAATCACGAGTTGTTCCTTTCCGGGGCCTGCGAAATCAGGCCAGAGGCGATCTTACGACGCCCGGGCGCAGGTCCGCCTGCGGCGGCAGCCAGGCATCCGGGTCGGCGGGCACCTGCTCGCCGCTGCGGATGTCCTTCACCTCGCCGGTGCCGAACCAGACGAACGGGATGCCGCGCCGGTCGGCGTAGCGGATCTGCTTGCCGAACCTGTCCGCCTTGGGAGCCACCTCGCAGGGGATCCCGCGGGCGCGCAGCCGGGTCGCGGTGGCGGTCGCCTCGAAGCGGGTCTCCTCGGAGTCCACAGCGACCAGGACGCAGGTGGGCACCGGCCGGGACGCCGAGAGCACGCCCTTGCCGACCAGCGGGACGAGGATCCGGCTGACGCCGATGCTGAGCCCGACGCCGGGGTAGGTACTGCGTCCGTCGGTTGCGAGCGAGTCGTACCGTCCGCCCGAGGAGATCGACCCCATCGACTCATAGCCCGCCATCGTGGTCTCGTAGACCGTGCCGGTGTAGTAGTCCAGGCCGCGCGCGATCTTCAGGTCGGCGACGAGCCGGCCGGGCACGATCGCGGCCGCGGCACCGACCACGTCCGCCAGCAGTTCCAGGCCGGTGGAGAGCAGCGGGTGCTCCACGCCCAGCGCGGCGACCCGGTCGACGAAGGACGTGTCCGCGCTCCGGATCCCGGCCAGGTCGAGGCACTTGGCGGCCGCGGCGCGGCTCAGCCCCACCTCGTCGACCAGGAGCTCCGCGACCGCGTCCGGGCCGATCTTGTCCAGCTTGTCGACGCGCTGCAGCACGGCGAGGTGGTCCTCGACTCCGAGCCCGCGGTAGAACCCCTCGCTCAGCTGGCGGTTGTTCACGCTCATCGTGGCCGGCGGCACCCCGAAGTCGACGTGCAGCTTCTCCAGCGCCTCCAGTGTGACCAGGGGCAGCTCGGCGTCGTGGTGCGCGGCCAGCGCCTCCGCGCCGACGATGTCGATGTCGGCCTGGGTGAACTCGCGGTAGCGGCCCTCCTGCGGGCGCTCCCCGCGCCACGCCTTCTGGATCTGGTAGCGGCGGAACGGGAACTGCAGGTGCCCGGAGTTCTCCAGCACGTAGCGCGCGAACGGGACGGTCAGGTCGAAGTGCAGGCCGAGTTCGTCGGCGGCGTCGGGGTCGGCGTGCAGGCGCCGCACCACGAACACCTCCTTGTCGATCTCGCCCTTGCGGGTGAGCTGCTCCATCTGCTCCACGGCGCGGGTCTCAATGGACCCGAACCCGTGCAATTCGAAGGTGTCGGCCAGGCTGGCGAGCACGCGCTGCTCGACGATCCGTCCGGCGGGGGTGAACTCGGGGAAGCCCGACAGTGGCCTGGGCCTCGCCATTCAGATCCCCACCGCGGCCGGCTGGAGGTACGGGTTGGTGGTGCGTTCCCGCGCCATGGTCGTCTGCGGCCCGTGGCCGGGCAGCAGCGCGACGGTGTCCGGCAGCGCGAGGACGACCTCGCGCAGCGTCCGGCTCATCACCTTCTGGTCGCCGCCCGGCAGATCGGTGCGCCCAACCGATCCCGCGAACACCACGTCGCCGCAGAAGACGAGCCGGGTGATCTGGGCGTTGCGTCCGTTGTAGTCCAGCCCGAGCAGCACCGAGCCCTCGGTGTGGCCCGGCGCGTGGGCGACGCTGAAGTTCAGCCGGGCGATGTTCAGTTCGGTGAGGCCGTCGAACTCATCCACCCGGGCCGGCTCGGCCATGGGCGTGGTGAGCAGCTGCCGCACCAGCGCGGCACCGTCCGCGCCGAGGCCGGCTGCGGGTTCGGTGAGCAGGTCGCGGTCGGCGGAGTGGATCCACAGCGGCACGTTGTACTCGTCGGCGATCTCCGCCGCGTTCGCGACGTGGTCGAAGTGCCCGTGGGTGGCCAGAACGCCCTTCGGGACGAGCTGGTGCTCGGCGAGCACCTGCCGGACACTCGGGGCAGCGTCCTGTCCCGGATCGATGACGACGCAGTCGGAGATGCCGGGTGCGGCTACCACGTAGCAGTTGGCCTGCCAGTGGCCCGTCGCGAAAGAAGCCAGAAACACGCCGGACAGCCTAGACGACGAACAGATCCCGGCGCGTGTCAGCGTCGGGATCTGGAGGAGTCTCGACGACGGCCGCGTCAGCGGGCGCCGGAACACCGGCTGATCGCGCGTGGTCGTCGCTGTCACAATCCGCGTCGGATCAGGCAAGATGAACCCATGAACTCCACCTCAGGTCCGGCTGACTTCGGTCG
>JBDHZJ010000383.1:0-3003 GCA_039811825.1 Propionicimonas sp. | reverse complement strand
GGTCAGGCGATCACGTCACCGGGGGTGGTGTTCGCCGGGATGCCGGTCACGACGGACGCCGGCGGCACGTCCTTCACGACCAGGGCGTTCGCCCCGATCTTGGTGCCGTCCCCGATCGTGATCGGGCCGATGATCTTCGCGCCCGCGCCCAGCAGCACGTTGTTGCCGATCGTGGGGTGGCGCTTGAACCGGCCCCGGCTGCGGCCGCCGAGGGTGACCTGGTGGTACATCAGCACGTCGTTGCCGATCTCCGCGGTCTCCCCGATCACCACGCCCATGCCGTGGTCGATGAAGAACCGGCGCCCGATCGTCGCGCCGGGGTGGATCTCGATCCCGGTCAGCCCCCGCGACCACTGCGAGAAGATCCTCGCCAGCGGCCGCAGGGCCGGGTTCCTCGTCCACATCTTGTGGCACAGCCGGTGGATCCAGACGGCGTGGATGCCGGGGTAGGTGAGCGCGACCAGCACCCTCGACGTGGCGGCCGGGTCCTCCCGCATCGCCGTGTCGAGGTCCTCCTGCATGCGCGCCCACGCGCGCCGGGTCAGGTTCGGTTGCACTAGTCCAGTAGATCGGCGTAGAGCACCGTGGACAAGTACCTCTCCCCGAACGACGGGACGATCACCACGATCGTCTTCCCCGCGTTCTGCTCGCGCGCGGCCAGTTCGCCGGCGGCGGCGAGCGCCGCCCCGGACGAGATGCCCACCAGCAGGCCCTCCTCGCGGGCGGCCCGGCGGGCCCACTCGACGGCGGTGTCGCTGCTCTGCGGCAGCACCTCGTCGATCACCGAGCGGTCGAGGACCTCCGGGACGAAGTTGGCCCCGATGCCCTGGATCTTGTGCGGGCCGGGCTGGCCGCCCGACAGCAGCGGCGACTCGGCGGGCTCCACGGCCACGATCCTCACCCCGGGCTTGCGCTCCTTGAGCACCTGGCCGACGCCGGTGATCGTGCCGCCGGTGCCGACGCCGGCCACCACGTAGTCGACCGCGCCGTCGGTGTCGGCCCAGATCTCCTCGGCGGTGGTCCGGCGGTGGATGTCCGGGTTGGCCGGGTTGGCGAACTGGCGGGCCAGGATCGCGCCCGGCGTCTCCGCGGCGATCTGCTCGGCCCGGCTGACCGCGCCCTTCATGCCCTCGGGCCCCGGGGTGAGGACGAGTTCGGCACCGAAGGCGCGCAGCAACGCCCGGCGCTCCTTGCTCATCGTCTCGGGCATCGTGAGGACCACCTTGTAGCCGCGGGCGGCGCCCACGAACGCCAGCGCGATGCCGGTGTTGCCCGAGGTGCCCTCGACGATGGTGCCGCCCGGCTGGAGTTCGCCGGACGCCTCCGCGGCGTCGATGATCGCCACGCCGATCCGGTCCTTCACCGAGTTCGCCGGGTTGTAGAACTCCAGCTTCGCCAGCACGATCGCCTGCGAGTCCCCGTAGAGCCGGTTGATCCGCACCAGCGGGGTGCGGCCGATCAGCTGGGTCGCGTCCTGGAAATACGCCATGTTCGTGTCCTTCTGTGTGGTGGTCGGTGGTTCAGAGCTGGGCGAGCGCCTGGTCGAGGTCGGCGATCAGGTCGTCGATGTGCTCGATCCCCACGCTGAGCCGCACCATCTCCGGGGCGACGCCGGCGGCGACGAGTTCCTCCTCGCTCAGCTGGGAGTGGGTCGTGGTCGCGTTGTGGATGGCCAGCGACTTGGCGTCCCCGATGTTCGCGAGGTGGGAGAACAACTGCAGGGCCTCGATGAAGGTCGAGCCGCCCTCCCGGCCCGCCTTCAGCCCGAAGGCGAGGATGCCGCCGTAGCCGCGTCCGGTGAAGATCCGGTCGGCGACAGCCTTCGACGGCGACGACTCCAGGCCCGGGTAGTTCACCCACGCCACCTTGTCGTGGGCCTCCAGGTACTTCGCGACGGCGAGCGCGTTCTCCGAGTGCCGCTCGATCCGCAGGTGCAGGGTCTCCAGGCCCTGCAGGAACTGCCAGGAGTTGAACGGGGAGATCGCGGCGCCGGTGTTGCGCAGCAGCACGGTGCGGGCCCGGATGATGTACGCGGCGGGGCCGACCGCCTCCGTCCAGACGACGCCGTGGTAGGCGGGGTCCGGGCCGGTGAGGCCGGGGAAGCGGTCGGCGTGGGCGGTCCAGTCGAAGTTGCCGGAGTCGACCAGCACGCCGCCGATCGAGGTGCCGTGGCCGCCGATGTACTTGGTGGCCGAGTGGACCGCGACGTCGACCCCGTGGTCGAAGACGTGGGCCAGCAGGGGAGTGGGCACGGTGTTGTCCACGATGAACGGCAGGCCGAGCGCGTGCGCAGCGGCCGACCAGGCGTCCAGGTCGATCACATTGATCGCGGGGTTGCCGATGGTCTCGCCGAAGACGAGCTTCGTCTTCGCGTCCACGTGCTGCGCGAGCTCCTCGGGCTTCTCCGGGTCGACGAAGCGGGCCTCGATGCCGTACTGGGCGAGCGTGTGCGCGAACAGGGCGTAGGTGCCGCCGTACAGCGTGGACAGGGCGACGATGTTGTCCCCGGCGTAGGTCAGGTTCAGCACGGCGTAGGTGATCGCGGCCGAACCGGACGCGGTGGCGAGCGCCCCGACGCCGCCCTCCAGGGCGTTCACCCGGGTCTCGAAGACGTTCTGGGTGGGGTTCATGATCCGGGTGTAGATGTTGCCCGGCACCTTCAGGGCGAACAGGTCGGCCGCGTGCTCGGTGTCGTCGAAGACGTAGCTGGTGGTCTGGTAGATCGGCACCGCGCGCGAGTTGGTGGCCGGGTCGGCCTCCTCCTGGCCGGCGTGGACGGTGAGGGTGTCGGGATGCTGGGACATGGTGCTCCTGGTTGTGCTGCGGGTATGAGTGGGCCGGACGGCCGGTGGGCGTCCGTGGGGCATGGGCGGGGCGATCCCGGAGGGATCTGATGGGGCTGGTGTCGGTTTCGTGGGCGCGGTGTTTCAGCGCATTCGACAACAGGCCATCGACGGCGCGCAGCAGCAACACATGGTCGCGGGGCTCGTCGAGGACATGGCC
>JBDHZJ010000382.1:0-3004 GCA_039811825.1 Propionicimonas sp. | reverse complement strand
ACCAGCCATGCCGGCGCTCCCGGGTCCGCCGGAGCGCGCGAGGAGAAGCGGGTCGAGGACCTGTTCAAGCGCCTCCGCGAGCGGACGCTGATCCCGCTGGGCAGCGCGCGGCTGCGTCCGCTGTTCGCCACTGACGCCGAGCGGGACGAGTTCGACGCACGCCACGCCGCCACCACGATCCCGAAGGGTGACCTCGCCACCGCGTCCGGACCGGTCTTCCTCGGCATCGACGCGGGCTCCACCACCGTGAAGGCCGTGCTGCTCACCGCCGACGGCCAGATCGTCTTTTCCCACTACCAGGGCAGCAACGACCCTGTCAGCGTCGCGGTGTCGATCCTGCGCGAGGTGCACACGGCCCTGCCGGCGGACGCCTACCTCGCCCGGTCCTGCGTGACCGGCTACGGCGAGAGCCTGGTCCGCGCGGCGCTGCGGCTCGACGACGGCGAGATCGAGACGATGGCCCACTACCGGGCCGCGGAGACGGTCTGCCCCGGCGTCAGCTCCGTGATCGACATCGGCGGCCAGGACATGAAGTACCTGCGGATCCGCGACGGCGTCGTCGACTCGATCGCGGTGAACGAGGCCTGCTCGTCGGGCTGTGGCTCGTTCCTGCAGACGTTCGCCGCCTCGATGGGCACCGACGTGCAGAGCTTCGCCGGCACGGCGCTCGACTCCGGCGCTCCGGTCGACCTCGGCACGCGTTGCACGGTGTTCATGAACTCCTCGGTGAAGCAGGCCCAGCGCGAGGGCGCCAGCCAGGGCGACATCGCCGCCGGATTGTCATACTCTGTAGTACGCAACGCGCTGTACAAGGTGATCAAGCTCAAGGACGCCGGCCAGCTCGGCGACAAGGTCGTCGTGCAGGGCGGCACCTTCCTGAACAACGCGGTGCTGCGGGCTTTCGAGCTGCAGACCGGCGCCCAGGTGATCCGTCCCGACATCGCGGGTCTGATGGGCGCCTACGGGGCCGCGCTGACCGCGCAGCGCAACTGGTCGGACGGCGAGCGCTCGCAGGCGCTGGCGCTGGACGAGCTGGACGGGTTCCGCGTCGACACCCACCTGGACACCTGCCGGCTGTGCCAGAACCACTGCCAGCTGACCATCTCCACCTTCGGCGACGGCACCCGGCACGTGTCCGGCAACCGGTGCGAGCGCGGCGCCAGCACCGAGCGGGTGCCGAAGAAGTCGGAGCTGCCGAACCTGTTCGACTACAAGTACAAGCGCATCTTCGGCTACCGGAGGCTCACCGAGGACAAGGCGTTCCGCGGCGAGATCGGCATTCCGCGGGTGCTGAACATGTACGAGAACTTCCCGCTGTGGTTCACGATCCTGACGAAGCTGGGCTTCCGGGTGACGATCTCGGGCCGGTCCAGCCACGAGGTGTTCGAGGCCGGCATGGAGTCGATCCCGTCCGAGAACGTCTGCTACCCCGCCAAGCTCGCGCACGGCCACATCGAGAGCCTGCTCGATCGCGGCATCTCCACGATCTTCTACCCGTGCGTCCCGCTGGAGGCCAAGGAGGTCGACGGCGCCGACAACCACTTCAACTGCCCGGTGGTGGCGTTCTACCCGCAGGTGATCGAGAAGAACCTGCCCCGGCTGCAGGACCCGGACGTCCGCTACCTCTCGCCGATGCTGAACCTGAACGAGCCGGAGTTCCTGGCCACGCGGCTGGTCGAGGTGTTCGCCGACTGGAACGTGACGCTCGAGGAGGCGACCGAGGCCGTCCAGGCGGGCTACGCCGAGGACGCGCAGGTGAAGGCCGACGTCCGCGCCGAGGGCCGCCGGGCGCTGGAGTGGATGGCCGACCACGACGTGAAGGGCATCGTGCTCGCCGGGCGTCCGTACCACGTCGACCCCGAGGTGAACCACGGCATCCCGAGCCTGATCACGGGCCTCGGCATGGCCGTGCTCACCGAGGACGCGATCGTCGAGCCCGCCGAACCGGTGCTGGCCCGGCCGATCCGGGTGCGCGACCAGTGGGCCTACCACACCCGGTTGTACGAGGCGGCGGCGAAGGTGGCCCGGGCGCCAGAACTGCACCTCGTCCAGCTGAACTCGTTCGGCTGCGGGGTGGACGCGATCACCACCGACCAGGTGCAGGAGATCATCGAGCAGGCCGGCGACATGTACACGCTGCTGAAGATCGACGAGGTCTCCAACCTGGGCGCGGCCACGATCCGGCTGCGCTCGATGAAGGCCGCGGCCGCCGAGCGGCGCGGTTCGGCGACGGTGAGCACGTTCGGCCCGCTGGGCGAGCGGCGGCTGTTCGACGCCAACGCGAAGGCCACCCACACGATCTACGCGCCACAGATGGCGCCGATCCACTTCCGGCTGGTGATGCCGGTGCTGCGCAAGCTCGGCCTGAACTTCCAGCTGCTCGAGAACGCGAGCGGCGACGACGTCGAGGTGGGCCTGAAGTACGTCAACAACGACGCCTGCTTCCCGGCGATCATGGTGGTCGGCCAGCTCGTGAACAAGATCCGCTCGGGGGAGGCCGACCCCGACCACACGTCCGTGGCGATCACCCAGACCGGCGGCATGTGCCGGGCGACGAACTACGTGGGCCTGCTGCGCAAGGCGCTGGCGGACGCGGGCTACCCGCAGGTGCCGGTGCTGGCGATCAGCGTGCAGGGCCTGGAGAGCAACCCGGGGTTCAAGATGACGCCGGCGCTGCTGGTGCCTGCCGTGCAGGCGCTGATCCTGGGCGACCTGCTGCAGACGCTGCTGCTGCGCGTGCGTCCCTACGAGCGGCAGCCGGGCAGCGCGCAGGCGCTGTACCGCACCTGGGACGTGATCTGCCAGGAGTTCCTGCAGCACGGCGGCTACTCGAGGTCGCTGGGCCGCAGCATCGGCTACACGAGCCTGATCCGCCGGATCGTGAAGGAGTTCGACGCGCTGCCGCTGCGGGACGTCCCGCGCAAGCCGCGGGTCGGGATCGTCGGCGAGATCCTGGTGAAGTTCCACCCGGACGCCAACAACCACGTGGTCGACGTGGTCGAGG
>JBDHZJ010000381.1:0-3013 GCA_039811825.1 Propionicimonas sp. | reverse complement strand
CTCGGCCGGCACCCCCGGATCTGGTTCCAGGAGATGGACGCACCCCGGCCGTTGCGCAACCGGATCCACCTCGACGCGGGCACCCCGGGTGAACTGGTGGCCGACAGGACGATCGCGCTGCAGGCGGCCGGCGGCCGGATCGCGTACGAGAACGAGTGGTGGCGAACGGTGGCGGACGCCGAGGGCAACGAGGTGGACGTGTTCCCGCTCGCCGCCGGGTACGGCAGCTTCGACGACCCCGAGGCCGGGGACTGGCGGACGATGCTGACCGCGGCGGTGCACTACCCGACCAGTTCGTTCGGTGCGGGGGTGGCCCTGCTGGAGGCGGCGGCTGCGTTGGCCGACGACGCCGGCCTGCCGCTGATGGTCGACCTGCGCTACGTCGGGGTGACCGTCGACGGCGGCAAGGACCAGCATGAGGCCGAGGGATTCGTCGACCTGGCCCGGGCCGTCCAGGCCGCGGCGCACGCCCTCGGCCTGGTTGCCGACCCGGCTGAGGTGCGCGACTTCCAGGTGGGTGTCGACGCGCTCGACATCGCGCCGGTGCAGGAGTTCTGGCGGGTGGCGCTCGGCTACGTGGCAGATCCCCGTCCCGGCCTGCACGACCTGTACGACCCGCGCCGGCTGAACCCGCCGGTGTTCTTCCAGCAGATGGACGAACCCCGCGAGCAGCGCAACCGGATCCACGTGGACCTGTTCGTGCCGGCCGACCAGGCACAGGCGCGGGTGGCGGCCGCGGTCGCCGCCGGGGGCCGGGTCACCTACGACGCCGAAGCCCCGGACTGGTGGACGCTGGCCGATCCGGAGGGCAACGAGCTCGACATCGCCGTCACGGTCGGACGGGCCGAGCGCGCGGGCTGAGAGGTCGTGCGCGGTGCGGCTGGCCCGCACCCGCGATGCTCCGGGTCGCCTGCCTCAGCTGCGGGTCTCCACCGCCCAGCCGTCGGCCAGCAACTGGTCGTGCAGCGAGGTGGCGTCGCCGACGACGACCAGGGTGAGGGCGTCCGGCGGCAGCAGCTCCATGATCGACTGGGTCGCCGACTCGGGCGTGACCAGGCCGATCGCCTCGAAGTTCGCGTTCACGAACTCCACGTTCACCCCGTCGCGCACCAGCGCGGCGATCCGGTCGGTGACACCCTGGGCGGTCGAGTACCGCAGCGGCGCGACGCCCTTGGTGAAGTTCACCGCATCGGTCACCTCCGCCTGCGTGATCGGGGCGCCGGTCAGGTCGAGCAGCTCGCGGGCGAGCGACAGCGCCTCCGGCACCACCTCGGTGCGGAACGAGCCCTGCATGCTGATCAGGCCGCCCTCGCGCATCGGCGTGTTCACCAGGTGCGCGCCGTAGGTGAAGCCCTTCTCCTCGCGGAGCACCTTGTTCAGCCGGCTCAGGAACGCCCCGCCGAGCGCGTGCGTCGCGACCTGCACGTCGGCCCAGCGCGGATCGCCCCGATCGATGCCGAAGCCGCCCAGCCGCACGTCCGCCTGCACGGCGCCGGGCCGGTCGATCAGCCAGCAGTGCGGCGTCCGCGACGCGGGTACCTCGTGGCTGGTGTAGCCCTCGGCGGGGCTGGTCCAGCCGCCGAATGCGGACGCGGCCTGGGCAAACTCCTGCCCGGACAGGTCACCGGAGATGATCAGGGTCGCGGCATCCGGCCGGTAGTACCGCTCGTGGAAGGAGAGCACGTCGTCGTGGGTGATCGCCGCCACCGAGGCACTGCTGCCCCCGACCATCCGCGACGCGCGGTAGCGCCCCGGGATGCACGCGGCGCGGAACTCCAGGGCCGCGCGGTGGGCGGAGTTCGCCAGCAGGTGCTCGATCTCGGCCAGCCGCAGTTCGCGGTGCCGGTCGACGTCGTCGGGACGCAGTTCCGGCTCCCGTACCACCTCGGCCAGCAGCGCCAGCGCCTCCCCGAGCCGGTCGGTCGGTACCTCCAGGGAGATCTCGCTGCCGGAGTAGCCGGCGGAACCGCCCAGCACGGCGCCGATGTCCTCCAGCGCCTCCGCGAACGACGACCCGGGATGCGGGGTGGTGCCCTCGTCGAGGCAGCGCTGCGTGATCGTCGCCACCCCCTCGACGTCGACGGGTTCGGCGTTCAGCGGCGCGTCCAGCACCATCGACACCGCCGCGACGTGCTGGCCCTCGCGGTCGCAGGCCATCAACTGCATGCCGTTGTCGAGCCACAGCCGCGTCGGGTCCGGGAACCGCCAACGCTGCGGCGCCTTCACCTCGGGACGCTGGTCACCGCGCCGCATCGGCGTCCTCCTGCCGGTAGTCGAGTTGGGCCCGCTGGCCGGGCTCCAGGAAGGCGCTGCACGCCTCGGCCACCTGTTCGAGGGTGAGGCGGTCGACCTCCTCGAGCTTCCGGTTCACCCGGTCGGGGTCGCCGTGCAGCGTCGCGTAGGCGCCGATCAGGTCGGCGCGGGAGTCGAACCGGGCCAGCTCGGTGAGCCATTCGCGGGTGAACTGGGCCTTGGTGCGGTCCAGTTCGGCCTGGGTCGGGCCGGCGTCCGCGAGCCGCTCGATCTGGACCAGCGCGGCCCGGTGCGCGTCGGCGATCTCCTGTCCGGGTAGCGCCCGCACGTGGACGACCCCGAGCGAGGTGCCGCCGATCAGCGGCATCGCGGACGCCCCCACGCCCGCTGCCACGCGCTGGCTCCGGACCAGTTCCTTGTGCAGCCGCGACGTCTGGCCGCCGCCCAGCACCGACAGGGCGAGCTCGCACGCGTCGAAGGCCCAGGTGTCTCGGGCCGGGAGCCGCCACGCGTAGTAGGTGGCCGCCGCCGGGACGCGGGCGGTCACCTCGCGGGTCGCCACCGCGTCGAGCGGGGCCAGCGGCGGAGTAGGCGGACGAACCCGGGGGTTCCATGACGACAGGTGCCCGAAGTACTTCTCGGCCCGCTTGAACCCGTCCTTGGCGGTGAGGTCGCCGACGATGGTGAGCACCGCGTTGTCGGGCCGGTAGTGGTTGCGGAAGAAGTTGGCCGCGCCCTCGACGGTGGCGCCGTCGATGTC
>JBDHZJ010000380.1:0-3035 GCA_039811825.1 Propionicimonas sp. | reverse complement strand
CTTGTCAGTGCAGAGGCCAGACTAGCCCGGATTGCTCCGGCCATAATGGGCGCCGTGGGTTGGTTCTCGAGAAAGCGTGACAAGGCGGCGACGCCGGGGCGTGACCAGGCCGTGGAGCCGGCCACGATCGCGCACCTGGAGGAGTTCGTGGCCAGCCGCCGCGGCGTCGAGGCCTTCATCGAGTTGCCCACGACGATGACCAGGGCGACCCTGCTGCTGATCGCCTTCGACGGCGAGTGGACGCGGCGCAGCGTGTCCAGCGTGGACTGGGCCCGCCGGTTCGCGGCGAAGCACCAACTGCCCGCCTACGACGCCGGTGTGGTCGGCTACCCCCAGCGGATGCGCGACTACAACGCCCGCAATCGATCCGGTCGCTGAGGATCACTCCGGCCGGTGCGTCGCGGCCAGGAAGGCCTCGACCAGGGCGGCGCCGAGGGCGGCCCCTGGCGCCGGCGACGTGCCCTTGAACATGGAGGCCGCAGCGCCGCCGCAGGCGTACAGACCCGGCACCACCGCGCCGTCCGGACGCAGCACGCGCGACTCGGCGTCGATCAGCAGCCCGCCCTTCGTGCCCGCGTCCCCCGGGTAGACCTTCACGGCCCAGAACGGCGGCTTGTCCACCTTGCCCAGGCTCGGGTTGCGGCGCTTGCCGTGTTCGCCCGCCGCGGCACCCCACGCGCTCTCGCCGCGGGAGAAGTCGAGGTCCTTGCCCTTGCCGGCGAATCCATTGAACCGCACCACGCTGCCCAGCAGGCCGGCCCGGTCGACGCCGAGCGCCTGGGCCAGGTCGTTCAGCGTGCGGGCCCGGACCGCCTCGCCGGCGTCCAGGGCCCTGCGGGGCGTGCTGCCCGCCGGCCACGGACCGAGCGGGACGGACTGGCGGTGCCGGTTGTCCAGCACCAGGTACGACGGCACCGACCGCACGCCGCGGCTGCGTTCGTAGAGGGCGCGGCCGGCGGTGTTGGCCGGTGCGGACTCGTCGAGGAACCGGTCGCCGGCGGAGTCGACGATCACGCTGTGCGGCTTGCCACGCACCTCGTCCAGCGACCACGCGGCGCCCTCGGCGAGCATCACGGGCGTCCACCAGGCGTCGTCGAGCCCTGCCGTGGCCGCGCCGTGGGCGATCGCGAGGTTCAGCAGTTCGCCGGCGTTGCCCGCCGCCGACGTCGACCAGGCGGCGTCCGTGGGCAGCGGGAGGTACTCCTCGCGCAGGTTCTGGTTCGCCTCGAAGCCGCCGCTGGCCAGCAGCACCCGGGACGCGGTCACCGGCTGGTCGGTCCCGGCGCGGCGCACCACCACACCGGCGACGGCCTCGCCGTCCGTCAGCAGGTCGACCACCGGCGAGTCGAGCCAGAGTTCGACCCCGTTCGCGGTCGCCCGGTGCAGCAGGTGCCCGGCCAGGGCCTCGCCGGCCGTCCGGCTGGTGTTGCGCCCGGGCAGGAGCCGGCGCAGCCCGCCGCCTCCGGCCGTGTCGCCCGGACGCAGGGAGGCTGCCCACTCGCCCAGCACGCGGCGTTCCAGCGGCTGGGTGGCCAGGACCCGCCCCTGCGCCTTGCCGCCGGGCAGGTCGGGCTGGTGGTCGGGCAGGCCCTTCACCGCAACCAGCGGAACGTTGGACTGGGTCAGCCAGCGGGCCAGCTTCGCGGCGGTGCGGGCGTAGGCGGTCCGGCGCGCGGGCGAGGACGCGGGGGTGGCCTCGCCGAGCAGGGCGTCGAGGTACTCCTGCGCGTCCGTGACCGAGTCGTGGGCGAGCTTCCCCATCAGGTGGTTCGCGGGCAGCCAGAGCCGCCCGTCCGAGCCGGCGGTGCTGCCGCCGGCCAGGTGGTCGGCCTCCACGACCAGCACGGTGTCGCCCAGGCGCCGCGCGGCCACGGCTGCGAGCAGGCCGGCCGCGCCCGCGCCGACCACCACGAGGTCGTAGTCGGGTGCCATCGTCAGTTGGCCAGCGAGTGCGCCAACGCGATCAGGGTGCGCACGGCGACGCCGGTGCCGCCCGAGGGCGTGTAGTCGTAGGGCTTGCCGTCGTTGAACGCAGGGCCCGCGATGTCGAGGTGCGCCCAGGGGATCTCGGCGGGCACGAACTCGGACAGGAACGCCGCGGCGGTCAGGGCGCCTCCGTAGCGGTCGCCGGTGGACTTGATGTCGGCCACCAGCGAATCGAGCTTCGGCCGCGCGTCCGCGGGGATCGGCAGCTGCCAGAACTGCTCGCCCGCCGCCTCGGCCGCGTCCAGGACGAGGTCGGCGGTGGCATCGTCGCGCGCCATCAGGCCGGCCACCCGATGGCCGAGTGCCACCATGCAGGCGCCGGTGAGGGTGGCCACGTCGAGCACGAGGTTCGGCTGCTCCTGCGAGCCCCTGGCCAGGGCGTCCGCCATGACGATGCGTCCCTCGGCGTCGGAGTTGCCGTTCTCCACGGTCTTGCCGCCGTACATCGTGAGCACGTCGGACGGCCGGTACGAGGCGCCCGACGGCATGTTCTCCGCCATCGCCGCCCACGCGGTGACGCGGATCCGCAGCCCCAGTTCGGCGATCGCCACGACGGCCGCGAGCACCGCGGCCGCGCCCGCCATGTCGGTCTTCATCGTGTACATGCCGTCGCCGGGCTTCAGGTTCAGGCCGCCGGTGTCGAACGTGATCCCCTTGCCGATCAGGGCGAGGTGGAACCGTGCGCCCCGGGGCGCGTAGGAGAGCTTGACCAGGCGCGGTTTCCGCTCGGACCCGCCGCCGACGGCGAGGATGCCGCCGAAGCCCTCCTTCTCGAGGGCCTTCTCGTCCCAGACCTCCGCGGTCACCTTCGCGTCGCGGGCCAGCGTCCTCGCGGACTCGGCGAAGCTTTCCGGGTAGAGCCGGTTGGCGGGGGTGTTCACCCAGTCGCGCGCGGTGATCACGGCCTTCGCGGTGACGGTGGCGAGGTCGAGCGCCTGCTTCGCATCCGCCCGCTTGTTCGGGCTGACCAGGACGACCTGGCCGACGCCGGCGGCCTCCGGAGTGGCCGGACGGTAGGAGTAGGCGCCGAGCAGGGCACCCTCGGCAGC
>JBDHZJ010000379.1:0-3060 GCA_039811825.1 Propionicimonas sp. | reverse complement strand
CCCGGATGCGAGGGCGTCACGCACCTCCTCGGCTACGGCGAGCATCGGGTGCGGTGCGGTCATGGTCTGGCTCCTTCGGAAACGGCTTCGGATTCGGCGAGCGCCGCGGCGAACGCGACACCCAGGTCTGGTCGGACGGTGTGGCCGCTGGCCACGGTGAGGGCTGCGGCGAGGTGGCCGTGCCGGGCCGCGGTCGCGGGCTCCTCACCCGCGAGCAGGGCCCGCACGAAGCCGGCGGTCATGGCGTCGCCTGCGCCGGTGACGTCGATCACGCGGGCGGGCACGGCGGCGATCGGCAGCGTCTCTCCCCCGCTCACCAGCAGGCTGCCCGCGGCCCCGCGGCTCACCCAGACATGGGCGACACCGCGCGCGTGCAGTTCGGCCGCGGCGGCGGCGATGTCGTCGGTGTCGGCGGCCACGGTGCGGCCCACCAGCGCGCCCAGCTCGTCCACGTTGGGGGTGACAGCGAACACGGGGTGCGCGGGCTGCAGCAGCGGTGCGATGCGGGCGGCCTTCGCCACGCTCACCGGCTCCAGCACCACCCGGACGCCGCCGGCCGCGGCCACGCCGAGCACCCAGGCGGCCGCGGGGGCCGGGATGTTGCCGTCCACCACCACGACGTCGGCGCGGGCGAGGAGCTCGTGGGCACGGCTCAGGCCCTCGACGTCCATCGCGTCGGTGGCGGCGAAGTCGGACAGCCCGATCACCAGCTCGCCGTCGGTGTCGAGCGCGGCCAGGTAGCTGCCGGTCGGGTGGGGGCTGGTGACCACCTGGTCGACGTACACGCCGGCCTCGGCGGTGCGGGTCAGCAGCTCCTTGCCTGCAGGGTCCGCACCGACGGCCGCGACCAGGTGCACGCGTCCGCCCAGCCGGGCGATGCCTTCGGCGATGTTGCGGCCGACACCGCCGGGCGTCCGGCTGACCACGCTCGGGTTCGAGGTGTGCAGGCGGGCGGTGGCGAGGCTGCGCGCCTTCACGTCCCAGGCCGCGCCGCCCACGACCACGGCCCACGGCTCGCCGCGCAGCACGTAGCCGCGTCCGACGATCTCGCCCTTCTGGCTCAGCGAGGACAGCGCGACCGCGATCGCACCCTTGGTCGTACCCAGGCTGCGGGCCAGCCCCGCCGCGTCGAGCATCGGCTGGGCGCGCAGCAGCGCCAGCACCTCGCGTTCGCGCGGACTCAACGACATACTCCACATTCTTAGCACAACTTGATTTTCTTAGCAAACCTGCGCGGACCAGCCGTCGTGGCTACTCTCGCCACGTGACCGCCGACACGCCAGACGCAGCCCCTCCGGGGACGATCGCGGCGTGGTGCGAGCGGCACCTCGGCTCGCTGCCGGTGCACAGCTTCATCACCGAGGCGCCCGCCTCCCAGCTGTGGGGTTTCGAGCTGGAGGACGGCCGGGTGGTCGCGGTCAAGGTGCGCCCGGCCTCGGCCCGGCTGGACGCGTGCACGACCGCCCACCGCACCGCCCACGAGGCCGGCATCGACTGCCCGGCCCCGCTGGCGGGACCCGCACCGATGTCCGACGACCCGCAGCTCGCCGTGCTCGCAGAGACGTGGCGGGCCGACGGGGCGATCTGGCCCTCCGAGGACCCGCCGGGGAACTACGGACGGCTGCAGGCCGCCCTGGTCACGGCGCTGGCCGGCATCGACCCCGCGCCCTTCACCCCGCCTCCCGCATGGCTGCGCTACGACCACCGGGCGGCGGGGCGGCTCTGGCCCCCGGTGACCGCCGCGCGGCGGGATCCGGAGGACGTGCAGTACGAACTGCCGCCCGGTCTGGCCGGATATGCCCACGCGGCGCGCGAGCGACTGCTCGCTGCGAGCCTGCCCGCCGTCGTGGGTCACGCCGCGCTGAGCGGGCTGCACGTCCGCTGGCTCGACGGCCCGAAGGGCGCACCGGTGGCGGTCGTGCACGGCTGGGAGGAGCTGGCGGCCCGCCCCGAGGCCGCGCTGGTGGGCTGCCTCGCGGCGAGCTTCAACGAGCTCCCCGACCAGCCGCGGATCGCCCCGGTGGTGGAGGGCGAGCGGGTGCTCGCGGCCTACCAGGCGGCGAGCGGACGGACGTTCACCACGGAGGAGGTGGAGGTCGCGTGGGC
Source organism: Propionicimonas sp. (assembly GCA_039811825.1). Lineage (GTDB taxonomy): Bacteria > Actinomycetota > Actinomycetes > Propionibacteriales > Propionibacteriaceae > Propionicimonas. The sequence continues at coordinate 954 of JBDHZJ010000379.1, read as the reverse complement.
GGCCAGCGCGTGGGTCGCCTGCTACACCGCCGCCATGGAGCATGTCTCCGGGGCACCCGGGCAGGCCACCCACCAGGTGGTCACCGACGGCCAACTGCGGTTGCACCTGGCCGGCTGCTGAAACCGCGCGGGGCGGGTGTCCCGCGGGCCGTGGTGCGCCACGCCGCGGCAGCGACTCGCACCGAATCCCCCGCTGTGCTTGGCTCGAACCGTGGCGAAACCCCCGGACCAACTGCACCCGGCCGAACGGCTCATCTTCTTCACTGACGCCGTGGTGGCGATCGCGATGACCCTGCTGATCCTGCCGCTGCTGGAGTCGGTCAGCGAGGCCGGCAAGGACGGCCTGGACACCGCGGAGTACCTGGCCGAGCACAGCGGCCAGCTGATGGCGTTCGCGCTGAGCTTCGTGATCATCGCGACCTTCTGGCGCAGCCACGACCGGATCTTCCGCAACGTGGCCCGGCAGGATGCCGGGTTGCTCTGGCTCAGCGTGGCGTGGATGTTCACCATCGTCTGGCTGCCCGTGGCGACCTCGCTGGTCGGCTCGCTGGACACCGACCCGCTGCAGGTCACGGTGTACATCGGCACCATGCTCGCCACGAGCCTGCTCAACGTCGCCATCATCGCGCGGCTACGCCACCATCCCGACCTGCTCGAGGAGCCGGACGCCACCCCGCTCCCGCTGCGGACACCGGTCACGGTCTGCGCACTGTTCGCCCTCGCGCTGCTGGTGGCACTGGTTGTACCCGGCCTCGACTACTGGGCCCTGCTGCTGCTCCTGCTGAACTGGCCCGTCGAGACTGTCCTCGCCCGGCGCGACCGCAAGCAGGCCCTTCCCGATGTCACACGCGGCGGCTAGTCTGCCCGGATCACCCCGCAGCGGCCGCCACCGCTTCGATCGCGAAGGAGCCTTCGAATGCGCCGTCCCCTCCTCAACCTCCTGCTCACCGCCGT
>JBDHZJ010000378.1:0-3065 GCA_039811825.1 Propionicimonas sp. | reverse complement strand
CATCGCAGGGCTCCCCGACGAGATCGTGCTCGAGCCGGGGCAGGACCTGGCCCTGCCGGTGCAGGTGGCGGTGTCGGGCTCGGCCGGCTGGAGTTCGACCGTGGGCCTGTCCGCCACGGTGTCCTCGCCCTGGCGCGACGCGCTCACCGACCAGTTGGGGGTCGAGTTCGCCCCGGCGATCGAGGGCACGGCTCCGATTCCGGCGGCACCGATCAAGCTGCCGCCCTCGATGCTCCCGACACTCGCCTCGATCGCCGGTGCCCTGGCCGGCCTGGCCGCGCTGCTCTGGCTGGTCCGCCTGGTGCGGACGCCACGGATGAACGGCCTGCTCTCGGTACGGGCCGGCGATCGTGACCTGGCGGACATCCCGGTGCACGGTCGGCGGATGAAGATCGAGGCACCCGAGTCCGCGACCGAGCTGCAGGGGCTGTCCGGGACCGTCTCCGGGCGGCGGCTCGCCCGGGGCCAGAACGGGGTGGCGGTGGATCTCCGCTTCGGCGCCGAGCGCGCCCGCGGCCCGATCGCCGACGGCGCCACGGTGCCGCTCGGCGAGATGACGGTCACGTTCACCAGCAAGCGCCGGCGCATCCTGGACAAGATCGGCTTCCCGGAGCCGGCGGCCTCCGCGGAATCCGGGAATGCCCTTGAAGATGTCCCCCGGACGGGTGACCTGACCCGATTCTGAACAGTCCCCCTTTTGGGGGACAAAGCAATCGGAGGCGCTGATCAGGGTTGATGTTCGAGCATTTTCCGGACCATTTATCGAGGTCGCCCGAAAGGGGGACAAATGGGTTCGGGGGTCGATGCACCAGGCATTGGATCCGCGCCTTGATGCGGCTTTGGCTAGGGGCGATGCTGTCCATAGCGGTGGAACGCGTCGCGCGAAGCAACCCCGCAAGGGGCCGCTCAAGCGCTATTCTAGGTGTTTCTACGACCATTGACACCCAGCGCCGGAGCTGCCTAGACTGAGAGCAATTCTGGAGGGGTCCGGAACAAACAACGGCAGAATACTAGGGAGCCCGTGTGTCTACGAAGGGTTCGCGCAAGTTGCAGCGTGGGGCGGCTGCGCTTGAGTTCGCGATCGTACTACCCGTCCTGGTCCTGCTGCTGCTCGGCATCATCGACTTCGGTGTGGTCATGGGCGCGCAGACCCAGATCTCGAACGCCGCCCGTGAGGGCGCGCGGGCCGGCGCGCTGAGCGGCAGCTACACGCAGGCCGAGAACGCGGCCAAGAACGGGATCGCCAGCATGCCCGGGGCGACGAACAGCGCCACGAAGGTCACGATCACCTGCACCACGCCCAGCGGGGCGAACTGCTCCATGATGGATACGACGTCCGATACCGGAAGCACCATCAAGGTCAGCATCGCCTACCTGCACACCTGGATCTCACCGGTGATGCTTGGCATGGACCCGACCATCACCCTCCACGCAGACAGCCAGATGAGGATCGAGGCATGATGAGGCAGAAGGTGCGCAGGGGCGAGCGCGGCGCGGTGGCGGTCATTGTCGCCGTCTCGCTGGTGATGCTGATGGCCGCCGCAGCGATCGGCGTGGACATCGCGAAACTCGCCTACGAACGCCAGACCCTCCAGAACTCGCTCGACGCAGCGGCTGCGGCCGGTGTGCTGAAGTTGCCGGACGACCCGGCGGCAGCCGTCCTCGAGGCGCAGAAGTTCGCCAGCGACAACATGGTGGGTGCGCAGCTCGGCAGCATCACGCCCTCGGTGGCCCTGCGCTGCGTGACCAGCTACAACACCACCACCAAGTCGCCCGACTGGGCCACGGTCCTGGCCGTGTGCGGCATCTCCAGCCACTCCTTCAACGCGCTCGACTGCAACGAGGACTCCGGGATCTGCTCGGTGCCGTGCACGACCGCCAACCACTGCAACACGATCGTGGTCAAGTACAACAAGACGGTCGACTACTCCTTCGGTCCCGCGATCGGGATCCCGACCGGCCAGACCGGGGCCATCGTCTCGGCGGCCTGCCGTGGCTACTGCGGCACGGTGGCGCCGAACCCGATGGACGTTGTGGTGATGGCCGACCGTACGCCGTCGATGGCCGACGGCTTCACGACCACGGACACGTGGACGAGCGTCAAGTACTCCACGCCGAGCGGCTCCCTGAGCAACATGAAGGCCGGTATCCAGGACATGCTCGGCTCGATGAACCAGGACCTGCAGTACGTGGCGTTCGGTACGATCGCCCTCAGCTGGCCCTCCAGCAGCAACAAGGTGGCCGAGCCGTCCGGCGGCGAGGCGTTCACCGACGCGGACTACCAGAGTTGCACGAAGTACAGCTGCACGTGGGACCCCAACAACAAGAAGTGGCACTTCGCCGGGTCCTGGGTGCCGATCGGCTACACGAACCACTACACGAAGACAGACTCCAGCGGCGTGGTCAGCGTCGACACCTCCACCACCCTGGGCAAGTCGGTCGGCCAGCTGGACATCTCCGACTCCACGGTCAGCTACCCCAGCGCCAGCACCGGCAAGTCGACCAGCAGCAACGAAGGCACGCACCTCGCCGCGGCGCTGAAGGGTGCGGTGCGCTACATGCTGAACACCGATCCGGTGACCGACGCCGGCCTGCCGAAGCGTCCTGAGGAGTACGGGACGCCCAAGAAGGTGATCATCTTCGAGACCGACGGTTCGCCATCGGAGATCTTCAACAGCGACTCGAGCGCACTGAACCTGAGCAACAGCCTCGACGTCGGCTCCGCGGGCAACGGGCAGATGCAGTCCTGCGACAACTTCTCCCAGATCGCATCCGAGGCCAAGGCACAGGGCATCCGCCTGATCATGATCGGGGTCGGCGCGGTGAACAAGGCGACGTGCGGCACGTCGAAGTACAACTACAAGTACGTGCGCGACGTGCTCGCGGGTGCCGCCTCGCCCACCAAGTCCGGCAAGGCGAGTGACGCCTCCGACTGCACGGTGTCGGGCAACACCGAGCTGGAGAACTCCGACGGAGACAACTACTTCTGCGCCGCATCGTCCGCCGATCTGAAGAGTGTGTTCATCTCGGCGTTCGGCAGCCTGACCGAGAAGTCGAAGCTGATG
>JBDHZJ010000377.1:0-3075 GCA_039811825.1 Propionicimonas sp. | reverse complement strand
CAACTCGTCCTCGGTGATCCCGCGCCGCTTCGGCGGCTCGGCCGGCCCGCCGGCATCCTCCGGGGGCGCGGGCGCGGGGGTGGCGAACAGGTCTCCGAACAGCGTGTCACTCATGGCTGAACAAGACTAAGACCTGCCACCCCCACCGGCCGTCACCACGGGCGGGCCCGGCACGATCCTTGGACGCGGCAGCTACGGTGGGGGGCATGGGGTTCGTCGCGTGGGTCATCATGGGCCTGATCGCCGCAGCCATCGCAAAATCCATCCTGAACTTCGAGGGCGGCTGGCTCGCCACGGTCGTCCTCGCCGTCGCCGGCTCCACGGTCGCCGGCCTGATGGCCGCCCTGCTCACCGGAAACAGCGACCTCCCGTTCTTCTCACTGCCGTCCTGGATCCTCGCGATCCTCGGCTGCATGCTCGTGCTGTGGGTCTACAAGAAGGTCACCGACGCCCGGCGCTGAGACGTGACCGACGCCCTCCCGGGCTCGCCCGGGATCTCCCCCGGGTCCGCTCAGGGTGCCGTGGTGGTCGCTCCCGATGGGGCGGAGGGCGCACCCCGCCTACCGTTGAGGCATGGGTTTCATTGCATGGATTCTGATGGGCCTGATCGCGGGCGCCATCGCGAAGGCGATCCTGAAGGAGCGCGGGGGCTGGCTGACCAGCCTGGTCACCGGCCTGGTCGGCGGTGTCGTGGGCGGCTGGATCGGCAGCGCGCTGTTCGACCGCGGCGTGACCGGCTTCTTCTCGCTGTGGTCGTGGCTGCTGGCGATCGGCGGCTCGGTGCTCGTCCTGTGGCTCTACGGCCTGATCGTCGGCCGCCGCAAGTAGCGCCCACCATCGCAAAGTGGACAGTATTGGCCGACTACGGCCGATACTGTCCACTTTGCGGTGGTCGAGGCGCTCGATCCGCTTCTTGACGACGAGTCCGGCGCTTGCGCCGAACGAGGATCAGACCAGCTTGCGGTCGGTCGCCCAGCGGGTCAGCTGGTGCCGGTTCGACAGCTGGAGCTTGCGCAGCACGCTGCTGACGTGGGTCTCCACGGTCTTGATCGAGATGAACAGCTCGCGCGCGATCTCCTTGTAGGCGTAGCCGCGGGCGATCAGCCGCAGCACCTCGCGCTCGCGCTGGCTCAGCCGGTCGAGGTCCTCGTCGATGCTGGCCACGTCGATGGCGCCACTGAAGGCGTCCAGGACGAAGCCGGCCAGCCGCGGGCTGAACACCGCGTCCCCGGTGGCCACCCGGCCGATCGCCTCGACGAGTTCGTCCGCGGAGATCGACTTCGTCACGTAGCCGCGGGCGCCCGCCCGGATCACCCCGATCACGTCCTCGGCGGCGTCGGAGACCGACAGCGCCAGGAACTTCACCTCCGGCTCCTTCGCGGTGACCTGCTTGATCACCTCGATGCCGCCGCCACCCGGCAGGTGCACGTCGAGCAGCACCACGTCGGGGAGCGCGGCCAGGATCGCCGCGACCGCGGTCGGCACGTCCTCGCCCTCGCCCACCAGCTGCACCCGCGAGCCGATGTCGTGCTTCACCCCACTGCGGAACATGGCGTGGTCGTCCACCACCACCACACGCCAGGCCGCAGGGGTCGGACGTTCTTCGGTCTCGCTCATCGTGGCAACTCCAGTCTCACCTCGGTGCCCTGGCCGGGCGCTGTCCTGATTATCGCCCGCCCGCCGACGCGCTTCACCCGCTCGATGATCGACCCTCGCACGCCCATCCGGTCGTCGTCCACCCTGGCCAGGTCGAATCCGTGGCCGCGGTCGCGGACGTACACCGAGACCAGCTCGGGATCGACCTCCGCGTAGACGTCGATCCGGTCGGCGCCCGAGTGCTTCGCGGCGTTCACCATCGCCTCCCGGGCCGCCCGCACCACGGCGGTCACCTCGGGGGTCAGGTCGCAGTCGCCGACAGTGACCAGCTCCACGTCCACCCCGTGCCGGTCCTCCACGTCGATGATCTCCCCGGACAGCGCCTCGGACAGGCTCGCCGCGCCCAGGCTCTCCCCGTACAGCCACTGCCGCAGCTCACGCTCCTGGCGCCGGGCGAGGGCGGTCACAGCCTTCGGGTCGCCGGCCTGACGCTGGATCAGCGCCAGGGTCTGCAGGACGGAGTCGTGCAGGTGCGCAGCCATGTCGGCGCGCGCGTCCGCGACCAGCGCGTCGTCGCGGGCCTGGGCCAGGGCCTGCCGCACCCGCAGCAGCCACGGCAGTGCGGCCAGCAGCAGCCCGCCCACGGCCAGGCCCAACAGGGCGAGGGTGCGGGTCACCTCGCCCAGCCCGGTCAGCACGGACGTGATCAGCACGCCGATGGACGCGGCGAGCGCGAGCAGCCCCGCGCTCACCGCGACCACGGTCGTCCAGTGGGCCAGCAGGGGCGCGAACACGCGGCCCCAGCTGGAGCCCACCCGTAGCTCCCGGGTGGACGCATGGTCGGCCTGCCACCAGATCAGGCCCAGTCCGCCGCCGGCCAGCAGCCCGGCCAGCAGCGCGGGCAGCGGCAGCCCCCACCCGGACGCCTGCACCAGCCACAGCGCGCCCACGCCGAGCAGCGCGAGGGCGCCGGCCACCCCCAGGTCCACGGGCGTGAGCGCCGTCGCACCACCCGGACGCAGGCCCTTGCGGGCCCCCGCCTCCAGGCCTGGTGCGGATCGCTGCCCCACCTGCCGGGGCATCACCAGCCACAGCAGCAGGTAGAGCCCGACGCCGATCAGGCCGATCGCGCCGAGCACCACGAACAGCACCCGCAGCACCAGCGCCGACCAGCCGAGGTGGTCGGCGAGGCCGGCGCACACGCCGCCGACCCAGGCCTCGCTGATCGGGCGGGTCGAGCGCGGCTGCACCTCGGCACCGGCCGGGGAGACCTCCGCCGGGGCGCCGGCGGGCACGACGGGCGGCACCCGGACGGCGTCCGGGCCCTCCGTATCATCGGGACGGACCTGCCCTGAGGAGACCACCCCACCGGATTCGCCGGAAGGGTCACGCCGGTCGTCACCAGGAGCCCGCCCTGAGGAGACCGGCCCACCAACCACCCCACCGGATTCGTCGGAAGGGTCACGCCGGTCGTCACGA
>JBDHZJ010000376.1:0-3116 GCA_039811825.1 Propionicimonas sp. | reverse complement strand
AACGTCGACCTGAAGGCGTTCACCGACGACTTCTACGCGAGGATCACCCGGTCGCACCTGCAGCCCGTCCTCGACACCCTCAGCTACCTGGCCCACGAGACGTCGGTGTGGTTCGAGGTGACCACGCTGCTGATCCCTGGCCACAACGACTCCGACGCAGAGATCGCGCAGTTGGCGAGCTGGGTGGCGTCCGAGCTCGGCGTGGACGTGCCGCTGCACTTCTCCGCGTTCCACCCCGACCACCACATGCGGGACGTGCCGCCGACCCCGCCCGCCACGCTGCGCCGGGCCCGCCGGATCGCGATGGACGCCGGCCTGCGCTACGTCTACGGCGGCAACGTGCACGACGTCGAGGGCGACACCACCTGGTGCCCCGGCTGCGGCGCCGCGCTGATCACCCGCGACTGGTACCGGATCCTCGACTACCGGCTCACCCCGGACGCCCGCTGCCCGCAGTGCGGGTTCGCCGTCGCCGGCCACTTCGCCGAGGCCGCGGGCGACTTCGGCCCGCGCCGGATCCCGGTCCGGATCGCCGACTTCTGACCCTCACCCCGCCGAGTTGTCAGAATCTCCTGCGCCTATAGCCGCACGAGATTCTGACAACTCGGCAGCGGGGGTCACATGGTGGTGGCGATCAGGTACGTCAGGTAGGCCACGTAGCCGGTGACGAACAGGCCGCCCTCGAGCCGGGAGACGACGCGGCCGGTGATGAACACCGGAATGCAGACCAGGGCGACCAGCACCATCACCGGCAGGCCGAACGTGAGCAGGCTCGGGTCGAGCACCACCGGCTCGTGCGCGAACAGCAGCGAGGTGCCCAGGATCGCGGTGAGGTTGAACGTGCTCGACCCGATCAGGTTGCCGATCGCGATGTCGGGGTCCCCACGGACGGTGGCGACCACGGTGGTGGCCAGTTCGGGGGCGCTGGTGCCGAGCGCGATGATCGTGAGGCCGATCAGCGAGTCGGGGACGCCGAGCGAGGAGGCCAGGTCGACCGAGCCGCGCACGAGCCACTCGGCGCCGACCACCACCAGCGCGATGCCACCCACCACCAGCAGCAGCCGCAGGACCGGATCAGCGATCCGGTGCCGGGGACGGTCGTGGGGGAACTCGGCCTCGTACTCGGCCACCACCTGGGGAGGCTCCCGGCGCGCGGTCCGGATCAGCAGCACGACGTAGACCACCGCCGATAGCGCCAGCAGCACGCCGTCCATCACGGTGAGCTCGCCATCGAGGCTGAGCACCAGCAGCAGCACCGAGGCGAAGGCCATGCCGGGCAGGTCGATCCGGATGGTCTGCCGGTGGATGGCGAGCGGCCGGATCGCGGCGGACAGACCGAGGATCAGCAGCAGGTTGGCCACGTTCGTGCCGGCGATGTTGCCGACCGCGAGCGAGCCGGCCCCGGTGCGGACGGCGTCGATACCGACCGCGAGTTCGGGCGCGCTGGTGCCGATCGAGACGATGGTCAGCCCGACCAGGATGGACGGGACGCCGAGCCGGGCGGCGAGCTTCGAACCGTGCCGCACGATCAACTCGGCGCCGACCACCAGCCCAGCCAGTCCCAGGAGGATCCAGATGGCGGCCGGCATGGTCCCAGCCTATTGGAGCCGTTCGCCCGCGGGGGGGGCTACAGCAGCGCCAGCAGCGCGTCCGGGTTGTGCCGGTAGGCCTCCACGTCCTGCTCGCCCGAACTGAGCGCCTCGAGGGTGTCGGTGAGCACGGCGTTCACCGGGGTGGGCACGCCGTGCTCTGCCCCGTAGCGGACGACCGCGCCGTTGAGGTAGCGCACCTCGGTGCGGCCGCGCCCGGAGTGCAGGTCGATGTGGAAGGACGGCATCTTCTCGCCGCGACTGCCGCCGAGGATCCTCGCGAGGGCGGGCTTGGCGACCAGCCGGGGCAGCCGGGACGCGCCGAACGCGAGCGCCTTCACGGGGGTGCCGGGCAGGTCGACCGGCTTGTGCCCGAGGGCGGCCATCACGGCGAGGCACTCGCGCAGCACGGCGATCTCGATGTCGTAGGTGCGGGCGTCGGCGAACAGGGCGCCGACCGGCTCGTCCAGGATCGCCGAGGTCGCGTTGCCGATCAGGTTGGTGAGCAGCTTCGACCACTTCATCGGCCCGGGAGCGGGGTAGCCGACGCCGTTCAGCTTCGCGTTGTTGAGGGCGTCGACGAGGCGGCGCCCGAGCGGGTGGTCGAGGGCGATGCCGATGCCGCGGCGCTTCTCCTCGACGACCTGACCGGTGCCCGGCTTGCCGACGGCGGTGGTGACGGTGCCGGTGATCACCCGGTTCGCGCCCAGTTTCGCCGCGATCACGGGCTCGTTGTCGACGCCGTTCTGCAGCGACAGCACCGGCGGGACGGGGGCGCCGGTGGCGAGCAGCCCGTCCAGGGCGGAGGCGGTGTCGAACGACTTCAGCGCGAACACGCAGACGTCGTAGGGGCCGGCGCCGAGGGCCTCGGCCGCGGAGTCGAAGAGGGCGAAGTCACGGACGGCGACGGTGTGGTCGTCCCGGGTCAGCCGCAGTCCCTGCGTCCGGATGGCCGCGGCGGCGTCCGGCTGCTCGATGAAGGTGACCTCGTGCCCGGCGGCGGCCAGCGAGCCGCCGACGTAGGTCCCGACCGCGCCGGCGCCGAGGAACAGCAGGCGAAGGTCAGGCACTCTGCTCGGCTTCGAGCCGATCGAGGATCCAGGCGCGGACGAGGGTGGACGCGGGCAGGTGCTTCGCGTCCGCGATCTTCTGGATCGCGTTGCTCTCCTGCGGGCTGAGCCGGACGGAGTAGACGAGGGTGCGACGCTGCGGAGGGTTCATGTAGTACAGAGTAATACTTGCCGACGGGAAAGGGAACCGTCCCCATTTCCCGTCGGCGGGGAATGGGGACGGTTCTCATTCCGCGTCGCCCGCGCGCCACCCGGAGCCCAGCACGACGAACGCCGAGCCCGCTCCGGCGGTGGCGAGTGCCTCGTCGCTGGCCAGGCCGCGGGCGAGCGCCGCGTGGTAGTCCGCCATCACCTGGGCGGTCTCGTCGTCGGGGACGGGGGCCACCGCGGCCACCACCGAGCCGACGCCGAGGGAGAGCAGCGTGTGGGCCAGTCCGAGCGGCTCGTCGCCCGGACG
>JBDHZJ010000375.1:0-3118 GCA_039811825.1 Propionicimonas sp. | reverse complement strand
GACCTCGACGAGACCCTCGACGTGGCCGGAGTCGCCGCCGTCGAGCCGCAACTCGACGCCGCCGTGACCATCACCCACGGCGACCACCGCTACGCCACCAGCCTCGTCGGCCTGGAGCCGGACACCACGATGCACTCGTTCTACGACCCCGCCGGGCAGCAGCTCGCCGTGCCCACCGGCGACCGGATCCTGCTCGGCGCCGCCCTGGCCGACCTGCTCGAGGTGTCGGTGGGGGACGAGGTCGGCCTCGACCTCGGGGGACGGACGGGTACCGCCGAGGTGGCCGGGTTCACCACCGAGCCACTGGGCAGCTTCGCCTACGCGTCCCTGGCCACGGTGGCCGACCTGACCGGCGGCGACACCGCGGACCCGCTGGTGTCCACCGCGCTGGTGCGCTACGAGTCCGGCGCCGACCCCGACGCGGTCGCGAAGCGGCTGCGCGCCGTCCCGGAGGTGGCGGTCGTGATCGACAGCCGGGCGATGTACGACATCGCGCAGTCGATGATGGGGCTGTTCTACGCGTTCGTCGGGGTGATGCTCGCGCTCGGCGCGGTGATGTCGTTCGCGCTCGTGTTCACGACCATGACCGCCAACGTCTCGGAGCGCTCGGTCGAGCTGGCCGCGCTGCGCATCCTCGGCATGCCGCGCGCCGGGGTGTCCCGGATCGTCACCGCGGAGAACATGCTGCTGATCGTGGTCGGGCTGGTGCCCGGGCTGGTCGTCGGGTACTACGCCGCCGCGGCGGCGATGGCGTCGTTCTCCAGCGACCTGTTCCGGTTCGACCTGCAGGTGCGTCCGGCCACCTTCGTGTTCACCGCGCTGGCGATCCTCGCCGTGGGCCTGGTCTCGCAGTGGCCGGCGCTGCGCTCGGTCGGCCGGATCGACCTCGGCAGGGTCGTCCGTGAGCGGGCGATGTAGCGACACCGCTCCCTGCGGAAGGCTGTCGGGGGAGGCCCTTCGCGACGCGTCCGGCTTCGTGCCTCAGCCGGCCGCTCCTCAGGGACCGTGGTGTTGGGTTCGGCTTCGTGCCTCAGCCGGCCGCTCCTCAGGGCCCGTCCTGCGGTGAGCCTCAGCCGGCCGCTCCTCAGCGACCGGCTGCACCAGCTTCTCGCGCAGCAGGTCGAGGTCGGCGTCGGTGACACCGTGGCGGCGCAGGTAGGCGGACGCGCCGCCGTCGGCGTCGAGGTGGTCGAGGACGGCGGCGATGGCCTCGGTCGGTGAACTGGCGGCGAGCGCGAGGATCTCCGGCGTGGCCGGGATGCCGGTGTGGGCGAGCCCGGCGAGCATCCGCTCCGCCCAGGCCCCGGAGAGGTGGCTGCCGGACTCGGCGTAGTTGGTCACCACCGCGTCGCGCCGGGTACCCACCGCGTCCAGGAGCAGCGCGGACGCCACCCCGGTGCGGTCCTTGCCCGCCGTGCAGTGCACCAGCACCGCGCCGTCGGCGCGCACCACCGTCCGGGCGATCTCGGCGAACACCGCGCCGCCGTCGGCCAGCATGTCGGTGTACAGGTCGGCCAGGGTGGGCAGCCGGGTCAGGTCGTTGTCGAGTGCGCGGAACACCTCCGGGCTCATCGACCCCTCCAGCAGCGGCAGCTCCAGCGCCCGTACGCCGTCCGGGAGCCGGTTCGGCGCCTGGGCCCGCTCGGCCGGGGTGCGCAGGTCGATCACCGTGCGCACGCCGAGGCCGCGCAGCGTCTCCGCGTCCGCGTCGCTGAGCCCGGCGAGCGCCCCGGAGCGGTAGAGCACCCCGTCCGCCGTCGCGCCACCGCCGGTGACCGGCAGCCCGGCCACGCCGCGGAAGTTCGCCACGCTGTCGATGGTCACTTCCCGTCGGTCTCCCCGGCGGCGCGCGCCGCGTCGATCTTCGCCCTCGCCCCGTCCAGCCACTGCTGGCAGATCGCGGCGAGCTTCTCGCCGCGTTCCCACAGCGCCATCGACTCCGACAGCGGCACGCTGCCCGCCTCGAGCGTGCGGATCACCTCGACCAGCTGGTCGCGGGCCTCCTCGTAGCCGAGTTCCGGTTGCTTGCTCATGCGTCCTCCGTGATCTGCGTGACGGTGAGCCCGAGCCGGCCGTCGGCCAGCCGGGCGGTGAGTGTGGCGCCGGGCTCGGTGGCGGCGACCCGGTCGACGGTGCCCTCGTCGGTGTCGGTGAGGATGGCGTAGCCGCGCTGCAGGGTGGCCTGGGGCGACAGCGCCCGGACCCGCTCGATGGCGTGGCGCAGCCCGACCTGTTCCTCGCGCAGCCGGGCGTCGATCGCGCGGGCCAGCCGCTCCCGGGCCTGCTGCAGGCGCTCGTTGTGCCCGGTCAGGATCGCGGACGGGTCCCGCAGCACGGGACGGCTGCGCAGGTCGGCGAGCCGGCGGGTCTCGGCGTCCAGGCGGCCGACGATCGCGGTCCGTACCCGCCCCAGCGCGCTCGCCACCAGCTGGGCCTCCGCGGCGGCGTCCGGCACGACCCGCTTGGCGGCGTCCGTGGGGGTGGACGCCCGCACGTCCGCGACCAGGTCGAGGATCGGGGTGTCGGTCTCGTGACCGATCGCACTGACCACCGGGGTGCGGCAGGCGAACACGGCCCGGGCCAGCGCCTCGTCGCTGAACGGCAGCAGGTCCTCCAGCGATCCGCCGCCGCGGGCGACGATGATCACGTCCACCTCGGCGTGTGCGTCGAGGGCGCGGATCGCGTCGATCAGCTGCTCGACCGCGGCCGGCCCCTGCACGAGCGAGTGCCGGGTCTCCACCACCGCGGCCGGCCAGCGGCGGGCGATGTTCTCGGTCACGTCGCGCTCGGCGGCGCTCTGGGCGCCGGTGACCAGCCCGACGCGCCGGGGCAGGAACGGCAGCCGCTGCTTGCGCGCCGGGTCGAACAGGCCCTCGGCCTGCAGCATGCGCTTGCGCTGCTCGATCGCGGTGAGCAGGCGTCCCTCGCCCGAAGGACGCAGCTCGCGGCACTCGAACGTGAGGCTGCCGGACGTGCTCCACACCGTCGGCTTCACCCATGCCGCCACGACCGTGCCCTCGGTGAGCGGGCCGGCGGCGTCAAGCACCGCCTGCGAGGTGGACAGCGTCACCGACACCTCGGCCAGCGTGTCGCGCATGCGGAGGAACTGGGTCACGCC
>JBDHZJ010000374.1:0-3122 GCA_039811825.1 Propionicimonas sp. | reverse complement strand
AGCCCGCCGCGCGGCGCAGGTCGACCTCGGCGTGCTCCTCCCCCGGCACCGGCAGGTAGCTCGCGCCGAGCGGCACCCGGCGCGGGCTGGGCGGCGGCGGCGCGAGCCGCTCACCGTTGCAGGTGACGCCGGCGCCGCGCTCGGCGATGTACAGGCGGGAGTGGACGGGCTGCCAGATCCAGCCGCGGACGGTCTGCGCCGCGCGCACCTCGGCCAGCATCACCGCGAAGTCGGGGCGGCCGCGGGCGAAGTTGCGGGTGCCGTCCACGGGGTCGATCACCCAGGCGTGCTCGGCGTACGGCAGCGCGTCCAGGCTGGCCGGATCGCTGAACACGCCCTCCTCGCCGACCACCAGGACGCCGGGCTCCTCCGCGCGCAGCACCCGGGCGAGCTCGACCTCCGCGTCCCGGTCGGCGACGGTGACCAGGTCGCCCGGCTTCTTCTCCTCGATATCGTCGCTGCCCAGCGCCCCGAACCGCGGCAGGATCAGCCGGTCTGCGACGTCGGCGAGGAGCTCCGACACCTGTTCGGTCTGCACTGCGGAACTCCTGGAAGGGACGGGGAAGCGGCCGTCCTCAGGCTAGCCGCCCGGCACCGGCGCGCGACGCGTCGTCCGTTCTGCAAGCGCTGCCACCGCAGCTGCAACCAACCCCGAACCCGGGCGTAACCCCGATGTGACCCGGGCGGGGCACGCTGGTGGTACCGGCTGCACCGCGGTGCGCCCCGACCGCCTGACCGGCCGCCGTACGGGAAGGAGTCGTGATGGGCTACTGGGACCGACCGATCGAGGTCACGCCGCTGGAGGCCGAGGGACAGCTCGGCGGCTTCCTGCTGGTCGGACGCTGGCCGCGCGACACCTCCGAATGGACCAAGTTCCTGCTGCTCGCCGTCCGTGTGGCCGCCGCGCCCGGGATGCTGCCGAGCGGCAGCACCGTGTTCCGGGTGATCGAGGACGTGCCCGAGGCGGCGCCGCGGAACACGATCGGGCTCGTGCTCGCCGAGGGGCCCCTGCTCGGGGAGGAGGCCGTCGAGCCCGGGCACTTCGCCAGCCTGCCGCCGGGCCTCGCCGTGCTGCACCCCCCGTCCAGCACGGTGGCGAGCCTGCCGATACACCCCACCGCGTCCGGCTGCCTGTTCCTGCCCGGCCTGCCGCACCTCGGCCTCACCCATCGCGCCGCCTGGATCGAGGCCGACAGCGACGGCACCATCGCCAGGCTGGCCAGCAGCGAGCGCGTGGACCCGATGACGGACGCCGACACCGCCGTCCTGTCCACCCTGATCGCCGCCTGACGCGGAATGGGAACCGTCCCCGTTCTGCGCCGACGGGGAATGGGGACGGTTCCTATTCCGCGTCGGTCACGAAGTCGATCAGGCGCTCCACCTCGCGCGGCAGCGCCGGGTCGAGGTCGCGCCAGTCACGCACCCGGCCGAGGATCCACTGCCACGTCGCGGCGATGTCGCCCTGGGACGCGTAGGGACGCCCCAGCGCCCGGCTGATCCCGTGCTTCCACTCGATGTCACGGGGCACGGACGGCCACGCCTCCAGGCCCACCCGTTCGGGCTTCACGGCCTGCCAGATGTCGATGAACGGGTGGCCGGTGACCAGCACGTCCGCCGAACCGACCTGCTCGACGATCCGCGTCTCCTTCGTGCCGGCGACCAGGTGGTCGACCAGCACCCCGAGCCGGCGGCCGGGGCCGGGCTCGAACTCCGCCACGATCGCGGGCAGGTCGTCGATGCCGCCGAGGAACTCCACCACGACGCCCTCGTGGCGCAGGTCATCACCCCAGATCTTCTCCACCAGTTCGGCGTCGTGGCGTCCCTCGACGTAGATCCGGGACGCGGCGGCGACCTTCGCGGGTCCCACCTCGCCGACCCGCGAGCCGGACGCGGTGTGCGTCGGGGCGGACGGACGCGAGCGCTGCGGTGGTGGCACCAGGCTGACCGGCCGGCCCTCGAGCCAGAAACCGGGCCCGAACGGGAAGCTGCGCCGGGCACCCTTGCGGTCCTCGAGCACGACCAGGCCGTTCTCCCAGCGCACCACGGCTCCGCAGAAGCCGGACGTGGGGTCCTCCACCACCAGGCCGACGCTGACCGAGGTCTCGACCGTGACCGGCTTGCCCGCGCGCTGCCAGCCGGGGCTCAGGACGTCACGTTCGTAGCGCACCTGCACACCCTAGGCGCCGTCCACGCCGAGCCCGCCGCTGCCGCGCCGGGTCCACGCGGGACGGTCAGTCGATGCCGAGGTAGGTGCGCCGCACCCGGTCGTCGCCGAGCAGGTTGTGGCCGGTGTCGGAGAACATGATCTGGCCGACCTCGAGCACGTAGCCCTTGTCGGCCAGCGAGAGCGCGGCCTGCGCGTTCTGCTCGACCAGCAGGATGGTCACGCCCTCCGACTGCAGCTCCTGGATGGTGCGCATGATCGTCTGGGTCATGATCGGGCTCAGGCCCATCGAGGGCTCGTCCAGCATCAGCAGCTTCGGCCGGCTCATCATGGCCCGGCCGATCGCCAGCATCTGCTGCTCGCCACCGGAGAACAGGCCCGCCGCCTCGTGCCGCCGGTCGCCCAGCACGGGGAACAGGTCGTAGACCCGGTCCATGTCGGCCCGGACGCCGGAGGAGTCCTTGCGCGAGTAGGCACCGAGCTTGAGGTTGTCCTCCACCGTCATCTGCCGGAACAGCCGGCGTCCCTCCGGCGACTGGGCGATGCCGCGCTCGACCACCCGGTGCGCGGGCTGGCCGTCCAGCCGCTCGCCCTCGAACCAGATCTCGCCCGAGACCAGCTTCAGCAGCCCCGAGATCGAGCGCAGCGTGGTGGACTTCCCGGCGCCGTTCGTGCCGAGCAGCGTCACGACCTGGCCCTGCTCCACCGAGAAGGTGATCCCCTTGACCGCGTTCACCCGGCCGTACGCGACGACCATCTCCTTGACCTCAAGCATCGGACGCCCCCTCCCCCGGCTTCGGCCCGGGTGGCTCGGCCTGCGGCGAGCCGATGTAGGCCTCGATCACCCGCGGGTCGTTCTGCACAACGTCGCCCGCCCCCTGGACGAGCACCTCGCCGCGGACCAGGCACGCCACCCGGTCGCACAGGTTGAAGATGAACCGCATGTCGTGCTCGATCA
>JBDHZJ010000373.1:0-3125 GCA_039811825.1 Propionicimonas sp. | reverse complement strand
ACCGCCGGATCGGCAGGGACGCGACGGTCGGTGGCGACCCCGTCCTGGTCGCCGAGTTCGCGCCGATCGGGCCCGGGCAGAGCGAATTCCGGGTGCTGGACGGCGTCCGTCCCGGCGAGGTGGGCACGCTCGTCGACGAGCGGGTCGACCCGATCGACGTCACCGCGACCCTGCTCGACCTGGCCGTCCGCGGGCACCTGCGGATCACCGAGTTGCCCCTGGAGTCCGCGCACGCCACGAGCGACTGGACGTTCGCCCGCCGCCAGGGCGCCGACACCCTGCTCGACTACGAGCACACGCTGCTCGACGCGGTCGCACCGGTCCAGGGCGACCCGGTGCAGGTGTCGAACCTGGCCGGCAGCGTGGGCGCGGTGATCGGCGACGTGCAGTCCCAGTTGTACGACGAGGTCGTGAAGCGCGGGTGGTTCGCCCGGCGTCCCGACTCGACCCGCAACCAGTGGGCGCTGATCGGCTGGGTCGGCCTCGGCGTGGCCGTGGTCGTGACCATCGTGCTGGCCGCGTTCACGCACTTCGGCCTGGCCGGGCTCGCGCTGATCGCGATCGCGCTCGGCGTCGTGCTGGTCGGCCAGGAGATGCCGGCGCGCACCGCGACCGGCACCGGCGTGCTGACCGGCCTCGACGTGCTGCGCGGCAGCCTGCTCACCCAGCCCGTCGACACGCTGCCGACGGGCCGGAGCTACCAGCAGATGTCCGCGCTGCTGCCGTACGCGGTCGTGCTCGGCGGCAAGGAGCGCTGGCTGCAGGCGATGGCCGACTCCGACGACGACGACCTGCCCGACTCCACCGACCTGGACTGGTACCACGGTCCCGACAACTGGCACCTCTCCGACCTGCCGGCGTCGCTGGCGAACTTCGTCACCACGGTGCAGGGCACGCTGTTCAGCCGGTGAGTCCCTTGCGCCTCGCCACGATTGGTACCAGCTGGATCACGACGCGGTTCGCGGACGCGGTGGGCCGCGTGCCCGGGGTGGAGCTCGCCGTCGCGTACTCCCGGGACCCGGATCGGGCCGCGGCATTCGCCGCGCAGATCGGGGCGGCGGGCTCGAGCGCGGACCTGCCCGGCCTGCTCGCGTCCGGGGAGTTGGACGCCGTGTACGTGGCCTCGCCGAACAGCGCGCACTTCGACCACGCGCTCGCCGCGATCCGGGCCGGCAAGCACGTGCTGGTCGAGAAGCCGGCCACGCCGACGTCCGCGGAGTTCGCCGCGCTCGTCGCCGAGGCCCGCGCGGCCGGGGTGGTGCTGCTGGAGGCGATGCGCAGCGCCCACGACCCGGGCATGGCCCGGGTGCGGGAGCTGGTCGACGAGGTGGGGCCCGTGCGGCGGGTGTCGCTGCGCTACAGCCAGCGGTCGTCGCGCTACGACCTGGTGCTGGCGGGGGAGCGGGTGAACATCTTCGATCCGGCGATGGCAGGCGGGGCGCTGAACGACCTCGGCGTGTACTGCGTGAGCGCGCTGGTCGGGCTGTTCGGCGAGCCGGAGCGGGTCGTGGCTGCGACGGTGCCGGTCAGCGGTGGCGCGGACGGTGCGGGCGCCGCGCTCGCGTCCTACCCCGGGTTCGCGGCCGACCTGAGCTGGTCGAAGATCACCGCTTCGGACGTGCCCAGCGAGGTGCAGGGCGAGCTCGGCACCCTGCTGATCGACCAGATCGCGGCGCCCCGGCTGCTCGAACTGCACCGCCTCGACGGCAGCGAGGTCGAGTCGGTGGTCGACGCCCCCGCGTTCGACCTGAGCCCGGAGTTGCGTGCCTTCGCGTCCCTGTGCGCGGGCGAGGGCGACGCGTCCGCCGACCACGAGCGCACGCTCGCCACCCTGCGCACGATCGAGGCGATCCGCGCCGCCGCCTGAGCCGCGGACCGAGTCGGGGACGGTTCCTTACTCGGTCCACCCCGCGCCGGTAGGGTCGAGTTCGCCATGGGACACATCCACACGGGGCAGGGCGAGCACGACCTCACAGTCAGTGCATTCATCGTCAGAGAGACGGACGGGACTTCGCTGCTGCTGGTGCATCGGCACAAGTCGCTCGGCCTCCTGCTGCAGCCGGGAGGGCACGTCGAGCTCGACGAGCACCCGTGGGCGGCCCTGCTCAGGGAGATCGTCGAGGAGACCGGCTACGACCTCGCGCAGCTGAGGGTGCTCCAGCCGCCCCTGCGGATGAGGGGCCCGGTGGGGCGCGCGGTGCTGCACCCGCAGCCGGTGAGCGTGCTCACCGTCGACATCGACCGGGACGGGACGCACCGCCACACCGACCTCGGTTTCGCGTTCCTCGCGGATGGCGAGCCCGCCGGATGTCCGGCCGAGGGCGAACAGACCGAGCTGCGCTGGGCCAGCGCCGACGAGCTTGCCACGCTGGCCGACATGCCGCCGAACGCCCGTGAGGTTGCCGGCTTCGTCATCGGTCGCGTCCGCACCGAATGGGAACCGGTCCCGATCGACGAGTTCGCGCTCTAGGTGGACCGAGTTCGGAACCGTCCCCAATCCGGTCCGCCGAGGCGGGGTGGACCGAGTTCGGAACCGTCCCCAACGTGGTCCGGGCCCGCAAAGTGTCCCGTAGAGGCCGACTACGGCCTCTACGGGACACTTTGCGTGGGGTCAGACCTCCAGGCCCGGGTAGAGCGGGTTGGCGCCCAGCAGCTCGGCGGACGCGGCGCGGGTCCGCTCGGCGACGCCGTCGGCGAGGGTGTACTTCGCCTTGCCCGGCGCGCCGGCAGCGGTGGCCACCGGGGTGGTCGCCTTGAGCACGTTGGTGATCAGCTCGGCGACGGTGTCGAACTCCGCGGCGCCGAAACCGCGGCTGGTCAGCGCGGGCGTGCCGATCCGGACGCCGGTGGTGTACCACGCCCCGTTCGGGTCGTTCGGGACGGAGTTGCGGTTCGTCACGATGCCGGCGTCCAGCAGCGCCGACTCGGCCTGCCGACCGGTGAGCCCGAACGAACCCACGTCGAGCAGCACGATGTGGTTGTCGGTGCCGCCGGTGACCAGGTTCACCCCGCGGGAGAGCAGGCCGTCCGCGAGCGCCTTCGCGTTGTCGGCCACTGCCTGCGCGTAGGTCTGGAAGGACGCCTGCCGCGCCTCGGCGAACGCCACCGCCTTCGCCGCCATGATG
>JBDHZJ010000372.1:0-3144 GCA_039811825.1 Propionicimonas sp. | reverse complement strand
CAGGACGACGACCTTGATCAGGACCAGCCACCACGGATCGTTCATGCTTCGCCTCCCACGCTCAGCGTGACCTCGTCGCCGAAGACCACGCCCAGTTCGCCCAGCGGCGTGCCGGGCGAATTCGTCGGTACCCAGACCGCGCCCTCAACCATGCCGGGGGTGATCGCGACCGGCAGGCTGTACCAGCCGGTGCCGGAGCCTCCGCTGACCGCCACCGCGTCGCCCTCGGCGACGCCCAGCGCCTCGGCCAGCGCCGGACTGATCCGGGCGACCGTCGGCTTGGCGGTGGCCGCGAGGGCCTCCTCGCCGTCCTGGCCGCGGCCGCCGTCGACCAGCTGGCGCCAGGTGGCCAGCTTCACGGTGGCCTCGCCGTCGGTGACCTTCGGCACCTTCGGCGCGGCGGTGCGGGTGCGGCGCTTCGCGGCGGGCTCGACCTCGGCGGGCCCGGTCTCGACCGACGCACCGGACCACGTGCCCAGCTCGGTGAGCTCGGCCAGCGCCTGCTTCGGCGTCCGGACGCCCAGCGGGCGGCCGAGCGCGTCGGCCAGCGCGGCCAGCACCCGCAGGTCGGTCATCGGGGCGTTCGCCTGCTTGATCACGGTGTTCACGCGGCCCGGCCGGTGCTCCCAGTCGAGGAAGGTGCCGGCGTGCTCCTCGATCAGCGCGACCGGGAAGACCACGTCCGCCCGCTCGGTGACCTCGGAGATCCGGCTCTCCAGCGCCACGACGAAGCCGGCGTTCTCGAGCCCGGCGCGGACGGCGGCGGCATCGGCGAAGTCGGCGGGCTCGAGGCCGGCCACGACCAGCGCCGCCAGCTCGCCGGCGGCGGCGGCCGCCAGCATCCCGGTCGCGTCCATGCCGTCACCCGCCGGCAGGCTGTCGATGTCCCACGCCGCGGCGACGTCGACCCGGGCGGCGGTGTCGTTCGCGGGACGGCCACCGGGCAGCAGCCCGGGCAGGCAGCCCGCCTCGACCGCGCCGCGGTCGCCGGCCCGGCGCGGCACCCAGGCGAGCCGTGCGCCGGAGAGTTCGGCCACCTCCGCGGCGGCCGCGAGCAGCCCCGGCACGAGCGCTGCCCGCTCCCCCACCAGCACCACGTTGCCGGCGGCGAGGTCGAGCCCGCGCAGGGCGGCCACCTCGGCACCGGGAACGGTCGGCACCAGGGTGGCGTTCAGCTTGGTGCTGCCGTTGCTGGCGAACGGGGCGATCGTCGTGACCGCGAGCCCCTTCTTGCGGACGGCCTTGCGCAGTCGCAGGAAGACCAGCGGCGACTCGTCCTCCGGCTCGAAGCCCACCAGCACCACGTGCCCGGCGGTCTCCAGGTCGGCGTAGGTGACCCCGTCGGCGAGGGTCCTCCCGGCCACGTTCGCGGCGAGGAAGGCCTCCTCGTCGGCGCCGGCCGGGCGGGAGCGGAAGTCGATGCTGTTCGTGCCGAGCACGGCCCGGGCGAACTTGCTGTAGCCGTACGCGTCCTCGAGGGTCAGCCGGCCACCGGTGAGCACGCCGGTACTGCCGCCCGCGGCGGCCAGCCCTGCCACGGCGGCGTCCACGGCCTCGGGCCAGGACGCGACCCGCAGCTCGCCGTCCTCGCGGACCAGCGGACGGGTGATCCGGTCATCGCCGCGGGCCGACACGAAGGCGAACCGGCCCTTGTCGCAGTTCCACTCCTCGTTCACCTCGGGCGCCTCGCCGGCGAGGCGACGCTTCACCTGGAAGTGCCGCTGGTCGGCGCGCAACTGGCAGCCGCCCGCGCAGTGCTCGCAGGTGGTGGTGGTGCTGACCAGGTCGAACGGGCGGCTCTGGAACCGGTACGCGGCCGAGGTGAGCGCGCCGACCGGGCAGATCTGCACGACGTTGCCCGAGAAGTAGGAGTTGTAGGGGTCATCGGCGTACCGGCCGACCTGCTGCAGCGCGCCGCGCTCCACCAGCGCGATGAACGGGTCGCCGGAGATCTGCTCGGAGAACCGGGTGCACCGGGCGCACAGGACGCAGCGCTCGCGGTCGAGCAGGATCTGCGCGGAGATGTTCACCGGCTTCGGGAAGGTGCGCTTGACCCCCTCGTAGCGGGACTCGCCCCGGCCGTTCGCCATGGCCTGGTTCTGCAGCGGGCACTCGCCGCCCTTGTCGCAGATCGGGCAGTCGAGGGGGTGGTTGATCAGGAGGAACTCCAGCATGCCCTTCTGGGCCTTCTTCGCCACGTCGGACGTGTGCTGGGTCTGGATCTGCATGCCGGGCGCGCACTCGAGCGTGCACGACGCCTGCGGCTTGGGGAAACCGCGGCCGTTGCCGGCGTCCGGCACCTCGACCATGCACTGGCGGCAGGCGCCGACCGGGTCCAGCAGCGGGTGGTCGCAGAACCGCGGGATGGCGATGCCGATCATCTCTGCGGCACGGATGGCCAGGGTGCCCTTGGGCACCTGCACCTCGATGCCGTCGATGGTGACGGTGATGAGGTCGACGGGTGCGACCTGGTCGGGCTTGGTGACGACGCTCATGCGTGCAGGGTCTCCTTCACCTCGAAGAGTGCGCTGCGGCCGTACGGGAAGAGCTCCCACGCGGGTGTGGTGTAGCCCTGCTCGAACTCGTCCCGGAAGTGCCGCACCGCGCTGGTCACACAGGCGACGGCGCCGTCGGCGAGCGCGCAGAACGACTTGCCGCCGATGTCGTCGCAGATGTCGAGCAGCTTGTCGACGTCGCCGTCGACGGCCTCGCCGGCCTCGAACTTCTTCAGCAGCTGGACCAGCCACCAGTTGCCCTCGCGGCAGGGCGTGCACTTGCCGCAGGACTCGTGCTTGTAGAACTCCACCCAGCGCAGCGTGGTGCGGACCACCGAGGTGGTCTCGTCGAAGACCTGCAGCGCCTTGGTGCCGAGCATCGACTTCACCCCGGCCATGCCCTCGTAGTCGAGCGGCACGTCGAGGTGCTCGGCGGTGAGGATCGGGGTGGAGGAACCGCCCGGCGTCCAGAACTTCAGCTCGTGGCCGGCCCGGACGCCGCCGGAGAGCTCCAGCAGCTCGCGCAGCGTGATGCCCAGCGGCGCCTCGAACTGGCCGGGGCGGTTCACGTGGCCCGACAGCGAGTAGAGCGTCATGCCCTTCGACTTCTCGGTGCCCATCGAGCCGAACCAGGCCGAGCCATTCTTCA
>JBDHZJ010000371.1:0-3149 GCA_039811825.1 Propionicimonas sp. | reverse complement strand
ACCCAGCGCCGCGGTGGCGGTGCCGGTGGTGAGCAGCGTCGCGGGGGTCGCGAGGACCGTCGGAACCGGGACGCCGCCGCCGAGAAGGAGAAGAGCAACTACCTGGAGCGGGTGGTCGCCATCAATCGCGTCGCCAAGGTCGTCCAGGGCGGTCGCCGGTTCAGCTTCACCGCGCTGGTCGTGGTGGGCGACGGCGACGGCACCGTCGGCGTCGGCTACGGCAAGGCCAAGGAGGTGCCCGCGGCGATCGCCAAGGGCGTCGAGGAGGCCAAGAAGCACTTCTTCCGCGTGCCGCGGGTGCAGGGGACGATTCCCCACCCCGTGCAGGGCGAGAAGGCTGCCGGTGTCGTGATGCTGCGTCCGGCGTCCCCGGGTACCGGCGTGATCGCCGGTGGCTCGGCCCGCGCCGTGCTCGAGTGCGCGGGCGTGCACGACGTGCTCGCCAAGTCGCTCGGTTCGGACAACGCGATCAACGTGGTGCACGCCACGGTGGCCGCGCTGCAGAGCCTGGAGGAGCCGGAGTCGGTGGCCAAGCGCCGCGGCCTTCCGGTGGCCGAGGTGACCCCGGCGGCGATCCTGCGGGCCCGCGAGGAGGGTGCGCACGCATGAGCCGGTTCAAGGTGACCCAGATCAAGTCTGGGATCGGTGGCAAGCAGAATCAGCGCGACACCCTGCGTTCGCTGGGGCTGAAGCGCATCGGCGACGTCGTGGTGATCGAGGACCGGCCCGAGCTCGTGGGCATGGTCAAGGCGATCCCGCACCTCGTCGCCGTCGAGGAGGTCGAGTGACATGGCATTGAAGGTTCATCACCTGCGTCCGGCCCCGGGCGCGAAGACCGAGAAGACCCGGGTGGGTCGCGGTGAGGCGTCCAAGGGCAAGACCGCTGGTCGTGGCACCAAGGGCACCGGCGCGCGGAAGAACACCCCGGAGAACTTCGAGGGTGGCCAGATGCCGCTGCACATGAGGCTGCCGAAGCTGCGCGGGTTCGCCAACCCGTTCCGCGTCGAGTACCAGGTGGTCAACGTGGCCCGGATCGCCGACCTGTTCCCCGAGGGCGGTGCGGTGACCCCGGCCGACCTCGTGGCCAAGGGCGCGGTCCGCGACGGCGAGCTGGTGAAGGTGCTCGGCAACGGGGAGATCTCCGTGGCCGTGCAGGTCAGCGCGCACGCGTTCTCCGCGTCCGCGAAGGCGAAGATCGAGAAGGCCGGCGGCACCGCCACCGAGCTCTGATCGACCCACAGCGCTGAAGGCCCCGGCTCCGGCCGGGGCCTTCGTGCGTCCCCGGCAGCCGAACCCCGCACAGACGCTCCCGAAATTCGAGAACGCTCCCGAAATTTCGGGAGCAACAACGAATTTCGGGAGCGTCTGCGGGGGTCGGACGGCGGGACGCGGGGATCGGACGGCGACTGCGTGGTGTTGCCCGTTTCCGGGGTGGTGTTGTCCGTTCCTTGCAGGCGCTTGCGCACCGCGGCCTCTCACCGTGAACTGTTGCCATGACCGTCAGCCGCACTCGCGATCTCGCCGAACTGGGTCGCACCCCTGCGGAGCTGGATCGTTTGAACCGAAGCGGCGACCTGGTCCGCATTCGGCACGGCGCCTACGCCGATGAGTCGGCGACGACAGCCCTCGACCTGCACCGGCAGCTTGTCGCCGGCACCGCGCCGATCCTCGCTCCGGGCATGGCGCTCAGCCACGTGAGCGCCGGGGTCCTGCACGGCCTGCCCAGTTGGGACTCCACGCTGGGCCGGGTGTCGGTGCTCAGGCTGTCGAGTGGGCACGGTTCGCGCCGCACCAACCTGTACGTACGGCGTGCGCCGATCCAGCCCTGGGAGCTGACGCAGGTCGACGGCTACCCCGTGACCAGCCTGGAACGAACGGCCGTGGACCTGGCCTGTATCCATATCTACGACAGGGCTGTGGCTGTTCTCGATGCTGCGCTGCATCTCGGAGGCAGCTTCGACGTGATGGCCGACACGGTGGGCGCGGCGCAGCGGCGTCGAGGGGTGGCGACGGCGCGCGCGGCACTGGCGTTCGCGGACGGTCGAGCCGAGAGTGTGGCCGAGTCGATCAGCCGGGTCCGGTTCGCGGCTGCGAAGCTCCCGGCGCCAGAGCTGCAGGTGAACGTCTACGACGAGTTCGGCACCTGGCTGGCCCGCTCCGACTTCGGCTGG
This sequence comes from Propionicimonas sp., assembly GCA_039811825.1. Taxonomy (GTDB): domain Bacteria; phylum Actinomycetota; class Actinomycetes; order Propionibacteriales; family Propionibacteriaceae; genus Propionicimonas. The sequence goes on along the minus strand of JBDHZJ010000371.1, from coordinate 978 downwards.
ATCGTGCGGGGCGTGCTGGGGGAGTTCGACGGTCGGATCAAGTACCTGGGGACTCCCGAGGAGACTGCCCTCGCCGTGATGAAGGAGAAGGCCCGGGAGGAGCGCCTGCGCGAGTGCGGCTGGGTGGTGGTCCGGTGGGGCTGGTCCGATCTCGCCGACCGTGCAGCGTTGCGGCGCAGGATCGGGGCCGCCTTCGAGCAGGGCCGTCCGGAACTGATTCGCGGCCACGCCGTGGCATCTTGATCTGCCTCTCGATGCCTGCTCGCTCGTCCATCTCGACAAACGCTCCCGAAACTCGTTCTTGCTCCCGAAATTTCGGGAGCGTTCTCGAATTTCGGGAGCGTCTGTGGGGATGGGGGCGGAGAGGGCGGGGGACGGGGCCTCGGACAGGATGGGGCCGGCCACCGATGCGGGAAACTCCGGCTCCCCTTGATAGAGTTCACCGGGTTGTCTGCGCAGTGCCGCGGCGACGGGACGGTGCTGTGCCGCAGTGCCTTGAGGTAAGGAGTAGGTCCACTACATGCTCTCCGCATTCGCGAACGCGCTTCGGACGCCTGACCTGCGCAGGAAGATCCTGTTCACGTTGATGATCCTGGCGATCTTCCGGCTCGGCTCGACGATCCCGACGCCCAACGTGAACATCGTCAACGTGGACCAGTGCCGCACCCAGGCCACCGCGGGCGACGCGGCCGGCCTCTACTCGATGATCCAGCTGTTCTCCGGAGGAGCCCTGCTCCAGCTGGCGATCTTCGCGCTCGGGATCATGCCCTACATCACGGCCAGCATCATCCTGCAGCTGCTCACCGTCGTGATCCCGCGGCTGGAGGCGCTGAAGAAGGAGGGGGCGTCCGGCACCCAGAAGATCACCCAGTACACCCGGTACCTGACCCTGGTGCTCGCGGTGCTGAACTCGACCGCCTTCGTCACCCTCGCCGTGAACGGCCAGCTGTTCCAGGGCTGCTCGCTCGACCTCGTCTA
>JBDHZJ010000370.1:0-3151 GCA_039811825.1 Propionicimonas sp. | reverse complement strand
AGCCGGTCGTCGTAGGGCGCCCAGTAGTTGAGCAGCAGGTCCCACCCGTCGGACGCCAGCCCGAGCGCCAGCTCCGCCGCGATCGACCGCCGCCGGCCCACGCCGGTGACCAGTGCCGTCCCGCGTCGTTGTGCCATCGCGACCTCCTCAGCTGCAGCGGACGCCGTCCTTCGGCACCTTCCCGTCCACCAGGTAGTCCACCACGATCCTGTCCACGCACGCCGACTTGCCGCCGTAGCTGCCGTGGCCCTCGCCCTCGTAGGTGACCAGGACGCCCGAGTCGAGCTGCCCGGCCATGTCCACCGCCTGCTGGTAGGGCGTCGCGTTGTCCCCGGTGCCGCCGATCACCACGATCGGCTTCGCCCCGACGCCCCGGATCTGCAGCTGCCGGGACGGACGCACCGGCCACAGCGCGCAGGTGTAGCCGGGCCCGAAGTACTTGCCGAAGATCGGCGCCTTCTGCTGGTCCTCCTGCCAGACCGCGTCGGCGTCCAGGACGCCCTTGTCGTCGTCGCTGTCCAGGCAGCTGATCGCGGGCAGCGAGTAGAACAGCGATCCGTAGGTGCCGTCGTCGGCACGGGAGTTCAGGGAGTCCGCCGCGAGCATCAGGCCGATGCCGTTGCCCTTCTGCGCAGCCTCGATCATCGAGACGAGCGTCGGCCACGCGTCCTTGCCGCCGTACAGCATCGCCGCGACGCCCGTGACCGCCAGCGACTGGGTGAGCGTCCGGTCGCGGGCGCGGATCGGGGTCCGGTCGAGGTCGTCCCACAGCCCCGTCACCGCGTCGAGCACCTCCTGCTTCGTGCCGCCGAGCGAGCAGCCCTGCGCCGCGCACCAGCTGGCGAAGTTGCCCAGCGCGAGGTCGAAGCCCATCGCCTGGATCACGTCGTCGTCCTCGGTGATGTTCACCGCCGCGTCCAGCACCAGCCGTCCGGTGTTCTGGGGAAACAGCTCCGCATAGGTCGCGCCGATCTGCGTGCCGTAGGAGTAGCCGAGGTAGTGCAGCTCGTCATCGCCGACCAGCTGGCGGAGCAGGTCGAGGTCGCGCACGGTGTCGATCGTGGAGATGTGCTCGAGCAGCACGCCACTGTGCTCCCAGCACGACTTGGCGAACTCGTAGGACCCCTCGATCAGCGCGGTGCGCTCGGCCTCGGTGTCGGGCGACGCGTCGAGGTTGTTCAGGGCATCGGTCTGCGCGGCGTCGAGGCACTGCACCGGCGTCGAGTCCCCGGTACCGCGCGGATCCCAGCCCACGATGTCGTACTGCTCGAGGCCCTTGGTGTCGAAGCTGGGCACCAGGCTCTTCCCGGAGCCGCCGGGCCCACCGGGATTCACGAACAGCGTGCCGAGCCGCGGCGTCTTCGTGGCCCGCTTGCGGGCCAGCGACAGGGTCACCGCGCGCGATGAGGGGTCCGCGTAGTCCAGCGGCGCCAGCACCTCCGCGCACTCGAGCGAACCACACGACTGCCAGGCCACCGATTGCTCGACGTAGCCGGTGAGCCCGTCGCCCGGCAGGCCGTCCACCATGCCGGCGACGGACACGTCCGGGTCGGGGAACCGGGTCCGGTCGACCGCGACGCCGGGCACGGACGAAATCCTGATCTCCTCGCCGGCCGGCTGGCTCGGAGCGTCGCAGCCCGACAGCAGCAGGGCGGCAGCCAGGAGCAGGACGCCGGCGCGGACGGGGAGGTGCACGCGTTCAGCCTAGGCCGTGTCCCACAATCCCGGGCTTCGGACGCGGTGCGGCGAGTGGGCACGCCTCGCTGGCCGGGCAGGTCACCCGCCCCTCCTCCAGCTGCACCACCACCGAATCCAGCGGCACGCTGTGGCCGACGACGACTCCCTCCCCCTGACCGGTGCGCACCGCCGTGCCGACCCGGGGAGCCCGCCGGCGGAAGTCCGAGTACAGCTCGCTCTCGAAGGCGAGGCAGCACATCGACCGCCCGCAGGTGCCCTGGAACTGGCTCGGGTTGTTCGGCAGCCGCTGCTCCCGGGCGAGCCCCGGCGGCAGCGGGTCCCGGCGCGGCCCGACCGTCGCGCAGCACACCTCGCGTCCGCACGAGCCGAGGCCGCCGATGATCGCGGCGGCGTCCCGCGGCCCGATCTGGCGCAGGTCGATCCGCGCCTGCAGCGCCCGGGCGAGGTCGGTCAGCAGGGCACGGAAGTCGACCCGTCCGGGTGCCTCGAAGTAGACCACCGCCTGCTGGTCGAACTCCTCGCTCTGGTCGACGAAGTCCACCCCCACGACGCGCATCGGGAGCTCGTGCCGCGCGATCAGCCGGCGCGCGACCGCGGCGATCTCCGCGCGCCGCCGGCGGTTCAGCGCGTCCCGCTCGACGTCCGGTACCGCCGCCGGACCGAGGCAGGACGGCAGGTCGCCGGCCCACTCGGCATCGGTCGGACCCCACACGCACCGGGCCACCTCGGCGCCGTCCCCGGTGGGCGCGAGCACCAGGTCGCCGTAGGCGTAGTCGGCGTCCCCCGGGTCGAGGTAGTACAGCCGGCCCAGGGGTTCGAAGGCGACGCCCATCACCCGCGGCATAGCGGCAGAGTAGACGACGAGGACGCGCGGCGGGCCGGCGACGCGAAACCCGGGACCAGCCCCGCTACTCCGTCTCGCCCGCCCTCTCGCGCCGGTCCCGCTCGCGACCGGCCCGGAAGCTGCGGTCGAGGCTCCAGCCACCACCGCCGATGCACATCAGCAGGATGCCCATGGCGGCCAGCAGCAACTGGTACTCACCGAGGAAGCCCGGCTGGTCCGGCACGAACGGGCTCCACGGACCCCAGTAGACCAGCACCAGTGCGCCGCCGGCGATCAGCGCGATGCCCAGCCCGGCGACCCGGGTGAGCAGGCCCAGCACCAGCGACAGCGCGATCAGCAGGGACGCGACCCCGGTGATGATCGCCATCACCTGCGGGCCCGGCGGGTAGTCGGCGAGCACCGTCTTCGCGAACTCGGCCTGCGCGGCCGGGATGTCGGTGAGGATGCCCAGGCCCCGGATGGTGAAGATCCCCGCGAGCACGAGGCGGAGCAGGAACAGGCCCAGCGACCCCCAGAACCTGTCGTTCGTCCGCTTGTGGATGACCACCGGCTTCGGCGGGGCCACCGGCTCGGGCGCGGGGGCGGCCAGGGCGGCGGCGCGCGCGTCGC
>JBDHZJ010000369.1:0-3166 GCA_039811825.1 Propionicimonas sp. | reverse complement strand
CGGACGGTGACCAGCAGCACCGGGTTGGCCGGGTCCTCCTCGAGCTTGGCGCGCAGCCGCTTCACGTGCACGTCCAGCGTCTTGGTGTCGCCGACGTAGTCCGGGCCCCAGACCCGGTCGATCAGCTGGCCGCGGGTGAGCACCCGCCCGGAGTTGCGCAGCAGCAGCTCGAGCAGCTCGAACTCCTTCAGGGCCAGCTGCACAGTCTCCCCGCGGACGCTGGTCTCGTGCCGCTCCACGTCCATCCGGACGCCGCCCGCCTCGACCACGTCGGTGATCAGGTCCACGTCCTGGCCGCGGCGCAGCACCGCCCGGATCCGGGCCACCAGCTCGCGGTGGCTGAACGGCTTGGTGACGTAGTCGTCCGCGCCGAGTTCCAGCCCCACCACCTTGTCGATCTCGGTGTCCCGGGCCGTGACCATGATGATCGGGACGCTGCCGCGGGCCCGGAGCTGGCGGCACACCTCCGTCCCGGGCAGGCCGGGCATCATCAGGTCGAGCAGCACGATGTCGGCGCCTTGGCGGTCGTACGTGGCCAGGCCGGCCGCACCGTCGGGCGCGAGGCTGACCTCGAACCCCTCCTTCTGCAACAGGAAGCCGAGGGTCTCCCGGTAGGTCTCCTCGTCCTCGATGATCAGCACCCTGGTCATACCGGTACTCCTTCCTGGCTGGCCGGCAGCCGGAGTGTGAAGGTCGAGCCCTGGCCCAGCCTGCTCCACACGGCGCCCTCCCCGCCGTGGGCCTGGGCGACGTGCTTGACGATGGACAGTCCCAGGCCAGTGCCGCCGCTGGCGCGGCTGCGGTCGGCGTCGACCCGGTAGAACCGTTCGAAGATGCGGGCCTGGTCGGCGTCGCTGATCCCGATGCCGTTGTCGGAGACCCGGATCTCGACCCGCCCGCCGCCGACGCGGCTGGTCACGGCCACCCGGGCGCCCGGCTCGGAGTAGGCGATCGCGTTCTGGACGAGGTTGGTCACGGCGGTCTCCAGCTCCTCGGCGTCCCCGACCACGCGCAGGCCGGGCTCGGCGCTCAGGCTGAGGTTGATCCCGCCCGCCTCGGCGATCTCGCGGCAACGGGCGACGGAGGCCTCCAGCAGCCCGGTGACGTCCACCTCGTGCGCGGCGAGCATCGGGTCCTCGGCCTGCAGCCGGGACAGCGCGATGATCTGGGAGACCAGTTCGTTCAGCCGCCGGTTCTCCTTGCTCAGCTTGCCGAGGAAGGCGTGCACGGCGTCCGGGTCGTCGGCAGCGGCGTCCGCGGCCTCCGCGAGCAGCCCGATCGCCCCGATCGGGGTCTTCAGCTCGTGGGTGATGTTGGCCACGAAGTCCCGGCGGGTCTCGCTGAACCGCAGGTCGGCGGAGCGGTCCTCCCCCACCACCAGGGCGGCGCCGTTGCTCAGCGGCACGACCTTCACGGTGAGTTGCACCGCCGGGCTGCCCGGTCCGGGCGGCAGCCGCAGTTCGTGTTCGACCGGACGCGGGCTGCGCCGGGCCTCGGCGACCATGTCCAGCACCTCCGACGGGCCGAGGCTGGAGCCGCGGACCAGGCCGCAGGCCTTCGCGAACGAGGACGCCGCCAGCACCACGTCCGCGTCGGTGACCACGGCGACGGCGGCCCGCAGCGGGGTGAGGATCTCGCCGAGCTGCTGGCGGGCGATCACCTGGCTCGCGTCCCTGACGTTGGCCCGGTGCACGCCCAGCCACACGGCGAGGGCGCCGAGCCCGGCACCGAACACCAGGCCCAGCAGGGCCAGGGCGTTGGGCGTCATGCCTCGGAGTGTAGACAGGTGTGGGGTGCCCGCCGCCCCGAATTCACATCCGTCCGGGTGGCTTGGCCGAAGGTTCACCCACTGTTCACCTGCCGTTGGGCGCCCCGCCCGTTGGCGAGTCGGGTGCCTGTCTAGCCTGTCCGCGGGACAATAGCGCCGACCGGATGGATGGCGGCCCCTGGAACGGAAGAGGCAGATGCGCGACAACTACCACGAGAGCCTGGAGAGTGTGGTCACCGACCTGGTGGCGATGAGCGAGGCGGTGCAGGTCGCCGTCCGCGAGGCCACCACGGCCCTGCTGGACGCCGATCTGGCCACGGCGGAGCAGGTGATCACCGACGACGCGAAGATCGACGAGCTGCACGACCAGCTGGAGAACCGGTGCTTCCAGCTGCTGGCCCGGCAGGCGCCGGTCGCCGGCGAGCTGCGCACGGTGGTCGCGGCGATGCGGATGGTCGCGGACCTCGCCCGGATGGGCGACCTGGCCGCGCACGTGGCCAAGATCGCCCGGCTGCGCTACCCCGAGCACGCCGTGCCGGACGGCCTGGTGCCCAACTTCACCCTGATGGCCCGGGTGGCCGAGGAGATGGTGCAGACCGCCGGCCGGTCGCTGCGCGAGCGCAACGCCCACGACGCCGGCAAGCTCGCCGACAGCGACGAGGAGATGGACGAGCTGCGCAAGAGCCAGTTCCGGGTCCTGCTCGGCCAGGACTGGGCCTACGGCGTGGAGCCGGCCGTCGACGTCGCCCTGCTCGGCCGCTACTACGAGCGGATCGCAGACCACGCGGTGCTGATGGCGTCCCGCGTGATCTACGTGATCACCGGCCTGCTGCCCGAGGGCGAGAACTGGCCGGTCGCCTGACCGCGTGCGCTGAACGCCACCGTTTCCGTCGAAGGCCTCCGCTCTGGTGGAGGCGCTCGACCGAAACGGTGGCGTTCGGCGTGAGTATTACTTCTTGCCCTGGTTCTTGACCGCCTCGATCGCCGCGGCGGCGGCGTCCGGGTCGAGGTAGCGGCCACCGGGGACGGTCGGACGCAGGTCGTCGTCGAGCTCGTAGAGCAGCGGGATGCCGGTCGGGATGTTCAGGCCGGCGATGTCGGCGTCGCTGATGCCGTCCAGGTGCTTGACCAGGGCGCGCAGCGAGTTGCCGTGCGCGACCACGATCACCACCTTGCCGTCGCGCAGGTCCGGCACGATCGCGTCGTACCAGTACGGCAGCATCCGGGCCACGACGTCCTTCAGGCACTCGGTCAGCGGCCGGGCCTCCGACGGCAGGAAGGCGTAGCGCGGGTCGTCGAACTGCGTGTAGGTGTTCTCGGAGTCCAGGGGCGGCGGCGGGGTGTCGTAGGAGCGGCGCCAGAGCATGAACTTCTCCTCGCCGTACGCCTCGAGGGTCT
>JBDHZJ010000368.1:0-3222 GCA_039811825.1 Propionicimonas sp. | reverse complement strand
CCGGTGGTCGTGCCCGGTGACGGCACCTCCCTGTGGACCCTCACCCACACCCGCGACTTCGCCCGGGCGTTCGTCGGGCTGCTCGGCGACCCGCGGACGCTCGGCCAGGCGTTCCACATCACCGCGGACCACGGCATGCCCTGGAACGAGATCTACCTCACGCTGGGTCGTGCCGCGGGCGTCGAGCCGACGCTGGTGCACGTCCCCTCGGAGCGGATCGCGGCGCTCGACCCCGACGTCGGCGCCGGGTTGCTCGGCGACAAGTCGAACTCGATGGTGTTCGACAACAGCCTGGTCCGCAGCATCGTGCCGGGCTGGCACGCCACCACGCCGTTCGCGCAGGGCGCGCGGGAGATGGTGACCTGGCACGACGCCGACGCGTCCCGGCGCACTGTGGACGCGCGGATGGACGCGCTCTTCGACCGGCTGGTGGCCGAAGCCGACCGCTGAGGACCCGGACGCGGCACGGCCCCGCCCCGGGGATCTCCCGGGACGGGGCCGTGTGCGTCCTGCGGTGGCGCGGCCCGGCGCGGTCGCGGATCACTGCAGGTTCCGGTACAGCATCGCCTGGTTGAAGAACAACCGGTTGCTGTCCAGGCGGAGCTGCTCGCGCTCGAACCCGGCCTGCTGCCGGGCGCGGTCGCGGAGCTGCTCCTCGCGAGCCTGACGGCGCTGGAGCCGAGCAACCTCGCGGGCCTCCGCGTGCCCGGCCCACTCGACCAGGGCGACGCCGAAGCGGAGCGCCACGCGGTCGAGGAAACCGGTCAGGGGAGTGGTCGTGGTGGATGTGGTCTGGACGTGTCGGGTTTCGACATCGGTGAACACGAGAATCTTCCTTCGTCTGGAAATGGGGTCGCCAAAGAAAGGCGCAGGAAATCATCTTTGTCGGGGTACGACAAAGCAGGGTGCGCGGCGTGATTACGGCAGGACGGGGCGATTCCGGGAGATGGTGGTCCGGAGTGCTGGCTTCGTTGGCGTCGCCACCGTCAGGGCAGGTGGCGGCGGGAGCCGCTAACCGATCCGGACGATGGACGCACCGACGGAGCCGGCAGCGCCTGCGTACTTCGTACGCTGGTCAGTGATCATCAACGTGCCGGCCTCCTTTCTGTGTGGGCGTCGGGAAGAAAATAGCGCGTCAGGCACACTTGTGCAACTCGGCGACACGCATTTCGTCGATTTGGCAGAATCGTTTACCGGGCGGGGTATCCCGACCAGGATCGGGTCGGGACACCCCCCCGGTTGCGGCCGGCCCGGCGCGGACGCGGATCACTGCAGGTTGCGGAACAGCAGCGAGGAGTCGATCCTCGTCTGCTCGCGCTCCCGCTCCGCGCGCCACCGGATCAGTTCCTGAGCGTGCTCCGAGCGGAGCCTGCGCCGTGCGATTCGCTCCGTCCGCCTCGACTCGGCGTGCTCCGCCCACTCGGTCAGGGCCGAGCCGAGCCGTAGCGCGGCCCGGTCGATGAGGCCTGGCCCGGAGCGGATGCGGATGGGGCTGTCGATGGATGGCTGGATGGTGGTGTTCATGGTGGTTTCTCTCGTCAGGAATTCGGGGTCGCCAAATTCGGGCATAGCGGCATGGTTATTTCCGGTGGTGTGCGGAAATGACAGGACCACGGCAGATGGTGTGGTCCGGACGGTGCGCCCGGAGGACCGGGAGTGGGTGTGCTCCGGGCTGCGCTTCGTGGGCGTCGCCACCGTCAGAGCCGGTGGCGGAAGGAACCGCCTAGCAGCTACGGACGGAGCGGACGCCGACGAAGCCGGCGAGGGCGAGCGTGATATCAGCTCGCTGATCAATGGTGATCATCATGGTGCCGGCCTCCTTTCTCGCGTGATCGGCGTTGTGAAAAAGGTAGCTGCCACCGGTGAACCGGCGCAACCCGATTTATGCAGGTTACGCATTATCACGCAATCGTGGTGGCACGATGCGCTTTGCCGGGCGGCCGCGGCGTGCTTGACTCGGAGCACCAGGATCGATGGAGGCAAGCATGGAGACCGTCGTCGTCGCCGGGGCCACCGGCTACCTCGGACGCCACCTCGTGGTCGAGCTCGCGCGCCGGGGGTACGCGGTCCGCGCCGTCGTCCGGTCCCGGCAGCGGGCGGAGGAGTCCGGGCCGTTCGGCTCGCCGTCCCTGCGCGGGTCGGTCGCGGAGTGGGCGGTCGGCGAGATCACCGAGGAGGCCTTCGTGGCCGGGGTGTGCGCGGGAGCCGACCGGGTCGCATCGGCGCTCGGCGTGACCCGGCAAAAGGCGAGCCCGTGGGACGTGGACTTCCTCGCCAACCTGCACCTGCTGCAGGACGCCGAGCGGGAGGGGTTGCGGTCGTTCCTGTACGTGAACGTGCTGCACGTCGAAGCGGGCCGATCGCTGATCATGCGTTCGAAGGCCGCCTTCGCGGCGGTGCTGGAACGGTCGTCGCTGGCGCACCAGGTGGTGAACCCGTCCGGCTACTTCTCCGACATGTCCGACTTCGTGTCGATGGCACGCTCCGGGCTGATGGTGCTGCCGCCCGCCCCCGGCGTCCGGGTGTCCCCGATCCACGGCGCCGACCTGGCCCGGTTCTGCGTCGACCACCTCGGCGACGCGAGCGGCAGCTGGGACGTCGGCGGCCCCGACGCGCTCACCTACCCCGAGATCGGCCGGCTGGCGCTCGCCGCTGCGGGCCGCAAGGAGCGGATGGTCACGCTGCCGAAGGGCGTGCTGTCCGCGGCGGTCTGGGTGGCGTCCCGGCTCGGCGAGCGTCCGGGCGACCTCGCGCAGTTCTTCGCCGAGGGCCTCACCCAGGACGCGGTCGGGGAACCGTTCGGCGACCACCACCTCGCCGACCACTTCGCAGTGATCCTCGCCGCCCCCCGCAAAGTGGACGGTTCTGCGGCGTCGTGAGGCGGTTGTGTCCACCCTGTGGTGGACGGGGTGCCTCAGGACGGGTCGACGATCTCCAGCAGCACCTGGCCGGACGTGACCGGGTCGCCCACGGCGGCGGCGAGGTGGGCGACCACGCCGGAGCGGTGCGCGGTGATCGGCTGCTCCATCTTCATGGCCTCCAGAACGACCACCAGGTCGCCCTCGGTGACCTCGTCGCCGTCCACGACGGACACCTTGACGATCGTGCCCTGCATCGGCGCGGTGAGCTCGTTGGACGACGGCGCCTTCGCCCGGGCCCCGCCGGTGCTGCGCCGCGTGGGCCGCTTGGCCGCGGCGGGCCGGGCGGCGGGTGCGGCCAGCG
>JBDHZJ010000367.1:0-3230 GCA_039811825.1 Propionicimonas sp. | reverse complement strand
TCTGGGCCGGTGGGCCAGTTCTTCGACGTCGCGCTCTTCTGGGCCACCGCCGTCACCCTGCTGGTGATCGTCGATCCGCCCGGGCTGTTGCCGGTGTTCCTCGGGCTCACGAAATCGCTGGACGCCCGGGCACGCCGCCGCGCCGGCGACCGCGCCTCGGCCGTCGCGTTCGGCGTGATCGCCGTCTTCGCACTGTTCGGACGCCAGATCCTCGACTACCTCGCCGTGTCCGTTCCGGCGATGCAGGTCTCGGGCGGGTTGCTGCTGTTGCTGATCGCCCTCGACCTGCTGATGGGCAAGGGCGAGGACCCGGTCAGCCATGACGGGGTGAACGTCGCGATCGTTCCGCTCGGCACGCCGCTGATGGCCGGGCCGGGCGCGATCGTCGCGATCATGCTCGCCGTGCAGCAGGCCCCCGGGCCCACCGGCTACATCACGGTGGGCCTCGCCCTGGTCGCGGTGATGGCGCTGGTCTGGCTGTTCCTGCGCTACGCCGTGATGATCCGGGCGGTGCTCCGGGAGTCGGGGACGGTGCTCGCGTCCCGCATAGCCGGCCTGCTGCTGAGCGCGATCGCCGTGCAGATGATCGCGGACGGGGTGTTCGGCTTCATCGACGCGCGCTGAGCCCGGGGGTTGCGCGACGACTGAACCGCGGGTAGACCATCGGGATGCCCACCCTCCGGCGCACGACCCGGACGCTGGCCGCCGCGATCGTCGGCCTCGGCCTGGTCCTGGGCGGCTGCACGCCCGGCTCTTCCGGGACCACGACCTACATCCCGCGGGACACTCCCGCCGCGACCACCGCCGCGCCGGCGTCCCTGGAGGTCACCGGCTTCGAGCCGGAGTGGGCGCCGGCGGACCTCATCGACAGCAACGCGGGGGCCCTCGACGTGGTCGGCGTGGACGGCCTCCTGCTCACCCGGAACGGCGCGGGCGTGTCGAAGCCGACCGCCGCGCTGCGGGAGCGCCGGGACCGCGCGCACGCGCACGGGCTGGTCGCCCAGTTGCTGGTCAGCAACTATGACGAGCGGATCGGCGACTTCAGCGAGCCGCTCGCCCGCCGGATGCTCGGTTCGCCCGCACGCCGGGGGAAGGTCGTCGCGGCCCTCGCGGCCGACGTGTCCGACGGTGGCTGGGACTCGATCATGATCGACCTCGAGTCCCTGACCAGTGCGGACGCCGACGGCCTGACCGCGTTCAGCCGCGAGCTCCGGGCGGCCGTAGGGCCCGACGTCCGCCTCGACATCGCGCTGATGGCGGCCACCACCGCCAAGGGCTACGCGGACTGGGGCTACGACCTGCCCGCCCTCGCCGCCGAACTCGACCACCTGCTGCTGATGGCCTACGACCAGCACGGGCCGTGGGAGCCCGACGACCCCGGCCCGGTCGGTTCGCTCGACTGGGCGGCGCGGGTGCTGGCCGTGCTGCTGAACGAGGTTCCGCCCGACCAGGTCGTGCTCGGGGTCGCGGGGTACGGCTACCGCTGGTTCGGGCCCAAGGGGGCGGGCCAGGTGTCGGTGGCGAAGGCGCGCGCGATCGTCGATGCGGCCGGCGGGACTCCCGAGTGGCGCGAGGACGCCGGCGAGTGGACGGCCGTCCTGGCGCAGGGCCAGGAGCTGTGGTGGTCGGACGCCCGTTCGCTGGCCGCCCGCGTCCGCCTCGCCCGGGAGCACCGCCTCGCCGGGGTCGCGATCTGGTCGCTCGACCTGTCCGACCCGATCGAGCCGGTCGGCTGACCCCGCCCCTTCCACAGACGCTCCCGAAATTCGAGGACGCTCCCGAAATTTCGGGAGCGTCCTCGAATTTCGGGAGCTTCTGTGCGGGAATCCCGGCGATCAGCTCGACTTCGTGTACTTCTCCATCAGGGCCGCCGGCAGCAACTCGTAGCCGTGGAACTCGCGGGTGAAGGTGCCCGAACCGTGCGCGATGCCGCGCAGGTCGATGGCGTAGCGGGCCAGTTCGGTCTGCGGCACCAGCGCCCGGATGATCGCCTTGTGACCCTCGGCGTCGGTGCCCAGCATCTGGCCGCGGCGTCCGGAGAGGTCGGTCATCACCGCGCCGAGGTACTCCTCCCCGACGGTCACGGTGACGAGGTCGAGCGGCTCCAGCAGGGCGACGGCCTTGGGCGTGGCCGCCTCCTTGATCGCCAGCGAGCCGGCGAGCTGGAAGGCCATGTCGGAGGAGTCCACCGAGTGCGCCTTGCCGTCGAACAGGGTGACCCGGACGTCGACCATCGGGAAGCCGGCGAACACGCCCTTCTCCAGCTGGTTGCGGATGCCCTTCTCCACGCTGGGGATGAACTGCCGCGGCACGGCGCCGCCGACGACCTTGTCCACGAACTCGAAGCCCTCGCCGCGCGGCAGCGGCTCCACCTCGATGTTGCAGACCGCGTACTGGCCGTGGCCGCCGGACTGCTTCACGTGGCGGCCCAGCGCGGTGGCCTTCGCGACGAAGGTCTCCTTCAGCGGGATCTTCAGCTCCTCCTGCTCGACCTTCACGCCGTAGCGCTCGGACAGCCGCGCCAGCACCAGGTCGGCGTGCGCCTGGCCGGTCGTCCACAGCACGAGCTGGTCGTTGCCGCCACGGTCGAGCCGGACGGTGCTGTCCTCGACCGCGAGCCGCTGCAGGGCACCGGCCAGCTTGTCCTCGTCGTTGCGGGTCGCGGCCCGGATCGCCAGCGGCAGCAGCGGCTCCGGCAGCGCCCACGGCTCGACCAGCACCGGATGCTCCTTCGACGACAGGGTGTCGCCGGTCTCGGCGGTGGTCAGCTTCGGCAGCATCACGATCTCGCCGGCGATCGCCGTGCTGCGCGGCTGCAGCTCGGTACCGACGGCGGCCTGGATCAGGCCGATCCGCTCGTCGCTGCTCTGGTCGGGCTGGTCCTCGGCCTGCGGCCGGTGCCCGGCGACGTGCACGACGTCGTCGGTGCGCAGGGTGCCGGAGAAGACGCGCACCATCGACAGCCGGCCCGCGAACGGGTCGGTGGTGGTGCGGATCACCTGGGCGACCAGCGGCGCGTCCGGGTCGGTGGGCGGGTGCGGCAGCTCGGTGCCGTCCGGGGACGTGGCCGCCGGGTTCGGGTGCAGGGACGGGGTGGGGAAGCCGTGCGCGATCAGGCGCAGCAACTCCTCGGTGCCGACCCCGGTGTTGGAGGACACCGGCAGCACCGGGAACAGGTTGGCGGTGGCGACGGCCTTCATCAGGTCGTCGAGCAGGTAGTCGGTGTCGAG
>JBDHZJ010000366.1:0-3234 GCA_039811825.1 Propionicimonas sp. | reverse complement strand
GTGACGGGGAGCGTGGCTGGATCGGTCCCGCTCGTGGGGTGCCTCCTCCGGCACGCTCGGACCGGCCGGCGCGATCGGGTCGACGACCCGGCGGGGCTGGTACATCGAGGCAAACCGTCCTGAGAGCTGAATCGGGATTCTCAGGATAACTTAAGAAATCTTCCCCGGGCAAGCGGAAGGCCCACAGAAACGGTGCACCGGCCCGCAGTGGTGGCGGATACTGGACGGACGCGTGTTGTCGTCGGGCGACCGATCGGGGGGGATCGATGAAGACTGTGACGGCGCTGGTGACCACCCTCGTCCTCGCGCTGGGCTGCGGGCTGGTCGTCGCCACCGCACCGGCCGTCACGGCCCCGGCGTTCGCCGCAGGAGCCCACCCGGTGCCCGAGGCCACCAAGAAGAAGAAGACCGCCAAGCCGAAGGCCACGCCCACCCCGACACCCACGCCCACGCCGACCCCGACGCCCTCCCGTACCGCGGCGGACATCGAGGGCGAGCGCTGGGTGCAACTGGCCGTGATCGCCGGCGGCGGGCTGCTCGCCGCCGTGCTGGCCTTCTTCGTGATCGGGGCGTTGCTGCGCCGCAAGCCCCGTCCGCCCCGCTGAGGGTCAGTCGCCGAGGCGCCAGGCCTGCAGGGCGACGCGAAGGTCGTCCAGCGAGTCACCCAGCACGGCGTCCGCGCCGACCAGCCCGCGCGGGCACACCGCGACCCCGCCCGATTCCAGCCAGAGTTCGGCCTGGTAGCGCTCGAGCTTCCCGGACGCGATCACCGGCCACGGGTCGAGGATCCGGGGCAGGACGCGGGCGTAGCCGGTTCCGAACGCCTCGCTCGGCACCAGCTGGACGGCGGCGGCGCCGGCCACCGCGCCGGCGCGCAGTTCCGAAGGGGTGAGCCCGCCGAGGACCACGGGGAATCCGGGCACGGCCCCGACCAGGTCCGGCAGCAGGAAGTCCGCCATCGCGAACGCAGCCCCGGCCGCCGCGGACGCGACCACCTGCGCCGGCTCGCCGACCCCGTGGACGCCGACCCGCGCACGCCGCCGGAACAGGCTCAGCACGCCGGGGAGCTGGTCGAGCCGCGAAGCACTGACCGTCCACAGCGTGAAGCCCTCCTGGCAGAGCACCTCGCAGGCGGGGACGAGCTCGTCCGCGTCGAGGTCGGGCAGGCCGACGATGACGCTGTGCACGCCCGGATCGGGCAACTCGGGAACCACGGGCCCAATCCTGCCCGATCCGGCCGCCCGCGTGGTTAGCTGAGCGTGGAGCCACGCGAAGGAGCAACGATGGAGATCTCCAGCGACGGCATCGCCGCCGACGCCAGCATCGACCTGCGCTACGCCGAGCCGGGAGTCGGCGGGACCAACGTCTCGCCGGGACTGGCCTGGTCGGGCGCCCCCGAGGGCACCCGCAGCTACGCGATCACCTGTTTCGACCCCGACGCCCCCACCGGGAGCGGGTGGTGGCACTGGGTGGTCACCGACATCCCGGCGGACGTCACCTCGCTGACCGAGGGGGCGCCGCTGCCGGCCGGGGCGCGCACCTGGACCAACGACTACGGCTACCCGGGCTGGGGCGGGCCGTGGCCGCCGCCCGGCCCGGCGCACCACTACGTGTTCACCGTGTTCGCCGTCGGGGTGGACCGGCTGGACGTGCCGGACGAGGCCACCAGCGCGGTCGCCCGGCTCACGCTGAGCTTCAACGTGCTCGGCCAGGGCTCGTTCACCGCCCTGTTCCAGAACCCGGCGTCCTAGGCAGCGCCCGTGGCGGTACTGATCGATCCGCCGCGCTGGCCCGCGCACGGGACGCTCTTCTCGCACCTCGTCTCGGACCGCTCGCTGGACGAGCTGTTCGCGTTCGCGGACGACCGGCAGTTGCCCGTCCGCGCGTTCGACCACGACCACTACGACGTGCCGGAGCGCCGTTACGCCGACCTCGTCGCCGCGGGCGCCGAGCCGGTCGAGCCGTCCGAACTGGTCCGGCGTCTGGTGGCCTCCGGCCTGCGCGTGCGGACACCGGACCGGACGCCGAAGCGGGACGAGGTGCTGCCCGGGCTGGTGGCGGCCTGGCAACGGCTGCTGCCGGACTCCCCCGGCCTCGGCGCTGACCTGCTGGAGCGCTGGCAGGAGGCGCACCGGCACTACCACGACGTCCGACACCTCGCCCAGATCCTGGCTGCGCTCGACACCGTGGCCGGGGGCCGGCCCTCGCGACCCGTGCTGCTCGCCGCCTGGTTCCACGACGCCGTCCACGACGGGGTGCAGGGCGAGGACGAGGAGCGCTCCGCGGCCCTGGCCGAAGGGACGCTGCCGGCGGCGGGACTGCCGGCGTCCGAGGTGGCCGAGGTGGCGCGCCTGGTCCGGCTCACCACAACGCACACGACCGAGCCCGGCGACTCGGCGGGCATCGAACTCGTGGACGCCGACCTGTCGATCCTGGGCCAGCCGCCGGGGCGCTACCACGTGTACTCGCGCGACGTGCGGCTGGAATACCCGGAATTCCCGGACCCAGTCTTCATCTCCGGTCGCCTGAAAGCCCTGGAGGCACTATCCTCGAAGCAGCCCTTGTACCGATCGGCGGTTGCACAGGGTGCTTGGGCCACGCAGGCACGCCAGAACCTCGCTTCCGAGCGGAGGCGCTGGGCGCGACTTGTTGGGCCCGAGCGGGTACAGTAGTTGCACGGAAAGCACTAGCCACTGCTTGCGGGGGGTACGCGATGGCGAGGGCAAGTCTTTGGCTTGTCGCGGCGGCATGTGTTGCCGCCGGTGCTCTTGTCGCGCCCCCACGCTCCGGCACCCCCATGATCACCACGGGTGATCAGGTGCAGCCGTCCGTCCAGGTGACGCCGACTCCGACGACCTCTCCGCAGAGCCCCGCGCCCTCGCCCACGCCCACGACGGTGGAGCCGACGCAGACGACGCCGACCACGTCCACGTCCACGACGACGACGACGACGACCACCGCAACGGCGACCGCGACCACCACCGCGACCGCCACGGCCACGGCGACCGCCACGGCGACCGCCACCGCCACCGCCACGCCCACGGCGACGCCCACGGCGACGTCGACGCACTCGCCGCCGTCGAACCAGCAGCCGTCGTCGAAGCCGACCGTCACCATCCCGACGGCGAGCCCCTCACCCAGCGTGACCACGCCGACCGAGAGCCCGACCGGCGAACCCACGGAGAGCCCGACCGGCGAACCCACGGAGAGCCCGACCGGCGAACCCACGGAGAG
>JBDHZJ010000365.1:0-3256 GCA_039811825.1 Propionicimonas sp. | reverse complement strand
CGCTTCCACACCGGACGCAGCACCGTGCGGTGGATCGGCGGCAGCTCGTGCGGGTGCAGCGCGTTCTCGATCTCGAACGGCGTCCACGGCAGCGCCGAGAACTCCATGCCGTCCGGACTGTCGAACCGCAGGCCCGCGCCGGAGTCGTCGCACACCTCGGCCCAACGGACGCCGGTGTGCCCGCCGGCCTCCTGCGGGCGCACGTACGGCGTGAGCTGGTCGGCCACCTCACCGCTCCACACGCCGACCCGGGCACTGCGGCGCCGGTCGACGGCGCTCTCGTGCGGGCCCTCGCCGTACCAGCGCAGCCGGTGCAGGTCGGCGTCGGCGGTGAACAGCATGCCGAACTCGGGCGGGTCGCCCAGCCCGTCGCCCGGACGCAGCGCCACCGTCACGTCGATGTGCCCGTCGCCGGCCACCCGGTAGGTGACGTCGCACTCGCTCGCCGGGGCGGTGGGCAGGTCGTAGGTGTAGCGCACCTCGACCGCACCGCCGCGCACCGCGACCGCGGGGCCGTCGGGACGGGCCTTCGCGTACCGGCTGGCCGGCAGCCACTGGGCGTCCTCGAACGGGGCGCCCCAGCCGCGCTCGTTCGAGGTGGGTGCGTGCCAGAAGTTCGGCACCGGGACGCCGTGGAGCAGTTCCTGGCCGCCGTGGCGGTACGAGACCGGCCCGCCGTACAGCTTGGAGAACAACACGCTGAAGTCCGGGCCGTGCACGCCGACGTTGTGAATGCCGTTCACCAGTTCGGGAACCGCCGCCACGGCCGGGCGAGCCGGTCGAGACCCGAACACGGCCTGTTCGGAGGCGACCTGGTGCCCGGCCGCGGCCCACGGCCTCGCCTCGCGCAGCCGGAAGGCCACGTCGACGGTGTACTCCCCGGGCCCATCCGGCACCGTCACCGGCAGCGGGTAGGTCCGGGTCTCGCCGGGTGGCACGTCGGTGGCGAGGCCGGCCTCGGCCAGCACCTCGCCCTCGCGGGCCAGCCGCACCACCGCGTCGTACCCGGCCGAGCCCGTGACCAGGAACCGGTTCTCCACCTCGACGGACCCGGCCGTGATCTGGATCCGGAACGGCTGGTACAGGTAGGCCACCTCGGCCAGGATCGGCTTCGGGGTGTGGTCGGCGTACAGGATCCCGTCCGCGCTGAAGTCCCCGTCGTGCGGCCTCTCACCGCAGTCCCCGCCGTAGCCGAAGTAGTCCCGTCCGTACCGGTCGCGCAGCGGCACCGCCTGGTCGGCGAAGTCCCAGATGAACCCGCCCTGGAACAGCGGCTCGCGGTAGGAGAGGTCCACATACTTGTCCACGGCGCCGAACGAGTTGCCCATCGAGTGCGCGTACTCGCACAGGATGAACGGCTTGTCCCGGTGCGTCGCCAGGTACGCCTCGACCTCCGCGGCCGGGGTGTACATCTGGCTGACCACGTCGGTCGTCTCGGGGTGGCGCGGATCCCAGAACACCCCTTCGTAGTGCACCGGACGGGTATCCCGCGCCCGGAACCAGTCCGCGACGGCGAGGATGTTCGTGCCGCCGAACGACTCGTTGCCGCACGACCACATCACCACGCAGGCGTGGTTCTTGTCCCGCTCCACCAGGTTCGCCGCCCGGTCCAGCAGCACGTCCCGCCACTCCGGCTTGTCGCCCGGCACGGCCTCCTCGACGCCGGCCTCGTCGCGCCGGATCCGGTCCCACAGCCCGTGCGACTCCAGGTTCATCTCGTCGATGACGTAGAGCCCGTACGCGTCGCACAGCTCGTAGAGGAAGGAGTTGTTCGGATAGTGGCTGGTGCGCACGGCGTTGATGTTGGCGGCCTTCATCAGCCGGATGTCGGCCTCGGTCTGCGCGCGGGTCATCACCCGTCCGTTCAGCCCGAACTCGTGCCGGTTGACGCCGTTGAACACGATCCGCCGGCCGTTCAGCTTCAGCACGCCGTCCTCGATGCCGAACCGCCGCACGCCGACCCTCAGCGGCACCACCTCGGTGACCGTGCCGGCCTCGTCGAGCACCTCGACCACCAGCTCGTACAGGAACGGGTCCTCCGCGCTCCACAGCCGCGGGTTCCCGATCCGGACGCTGAGCACGTCGTCCCCGGCCAGGTCGCCCACTCCGTCCAGCCGCGCCCGGACGCTGCCGCGCCCGGTCAGCGCGACCCGCACCGACACCACGGCGCCGGCCAGGTCGTCGGCCACCTCGGAGGTCACCTCCACGTCCTCGGCGTGGACGGCAGGACGCCGGTACAGCATCACGTCGCGGAACAGGCCAGAGAACCGGTAGAAGTCCTGGTCCTCGATCCACGACCCCGACGTGAACCGGAACACCTGCGCGGCCAACAGGTTCTCCCCATCGGTCAGCGCCTCAGTCAGGTCGAACTCGGACGGGGTGAACGAGTCCGCGCCGTAGCCGAGATAGGTCCCGTTCAGCCACACCGCGACCGCGCTCTCCGCGCCGTGGAACGACACGCTCAGCCGTTCCCCCGGTCCGAGCGGGTCGGGCGTGAACCGGGTCACGTAGCTGGCCACGGGGTTGAACCGCTGCGGCACCTCACCCGGCACGACCGGCTCGTGGCCGTCCCACGGGTACTGCACGTTGGTGTACTGCGGCACGCCGTAGCCCTGCAACTGGATGTGCCCCGGCACCTCGACCTCAGCCCAGCCCGAGTGGTCGAAGCCGGGCGCCTCGAAGCCGGGCACGGTCGCGTCCGGGTTCTCGGCGTGGTGGAACTTCCAGGTGCCGCTGAGGCACTGCTCGAAACTGCTGGTGCCCGCGGACGCCTCCGCGGCGTCCGCGAACCAGCGGTGGTCCGAGTGCGCCGGCAGCCGGCCCTCGGCGAAGAAGGTCGGATCGGCGATCCGTCTCGCGTCAAAGCTCACTTGATCGCTCCTGTAATGCCCTCGGCGAAGGTGCGCTGCAGGATGAGGAAGATCACCATCGTCGGCAGCGAGGCGAGCAGCACGGCCAGCATCAGCACTCCGTAGTCGGTCACGTAGCCCGCCCTCAGGTTCGAGATCAGCATGGGCATGGTCTGGTAGGCGTTGTTGACGAGGATCACCTTCGGCCACAGGAAGTTGTTCCACGCAGTCATGAAGGTGATCACCGCTGCCGCCGCGTAGGTCGAGCGCATGGTCGGCAGGAAGATCCGGAAGAAGATGTTCACCTCGCTGAGACCGTCGATCCGGGCGGCCTCGAGGATCTCGTGCGGGAACGACCGGGCGGACTGCCGGAACATCAGCACGAGGAACGGGGTGGCGATCGCCGG
>JBDHZJ010000364.1:0-3274 GCA_039811825.1 Propionicimonas sp. | reverse complement strand
TACCTGAAGGGCTACGTCATGTTCACCGCGGCGAAGGGCCACTTCTCCGCGCACGCGATCGACTTCGACCTGGTCGCGGCGGCCCAGCAGGCCATTCCCGGCGCGTTCGGCGGCAAGGGCTCGGTGAGCGTGAAGTACGCCAACGAGGCCGCGAAGCCGGCGCTGAAGGAGTTCGTGGACGCGGTGCTGGCCCGGCACGGCTTCCTCGACGAGACCACGAAGTGAAGCTGCCTCCCGAACACGGGACGTGGGATCACTCTCTGTTTGGTTGGATGGCGCCATGACCGTAGAGATCGGGACGCCGCTGTCCGCGTCCGCCACCCGCGTGATGCTGCTCGGCGCCGGCGAACTCGGCAAGGAGGTCGCGATCGAGCTGCAGCGGCTCGGGGCCGAGGTGGTCGCCGTCGACCGCTACTCCGACGCCCCGGCGATGCAGGTGGCCCACCGCTCGTACGCGATCGACATGCTCGACCCGGCGGCGCTGCGCCAGATCATCCGGCTCGAGGCGCCGCACGTGGTGGTGCCCGAGGTGGAGGCGATCGCCACGGACGCGCTGGCCAAGGTGGAGGCCGCCGGCGTCCGGGTAGTGCCCACCGCGCGGGCCACGCAACTGACCATGAACCGGGAGGGCATCCGACGCCTCGCCGCCGAGGAACTCGGCCTGGCCACTTCGCCGTACCGGTTCGTCGAGACGGAGGCGGAGCTCGCGTCCGCGGCGGCCGAATTGGGCTTCCCGTGCGTGGTGAAGCCGGTGATGTCGTCCTCGGGCAAGGGGCAGTCGGTGCTGCGCTCCGCCGACGGCGTGGCCGAGTCGTGGCGCTACGCCCAGGAGGGCGGACGCGCCGGGGAGGGACGCTGCATCGTCGAGGGCTTCGTGGAGTTCGACTCCGAGATCACCCTGCTCACGATCCGGCACTCGGGCGGCACGTCGTTCCTCGACCCGGTCGGGCACGTCCAGGTCGACGGCGACTACCGCGAGTCGTGGCAGCCCGCCGCACTGCCGGCCGCGGCGCTGGCGAAGGCGCAGCAGATGGCCGCGGCGGTGACCGGGGCGCTCGGCGGCTGGGGCCTGTTCGGGGTGGAGTTGTTCATCGTCGGCGAGGACGTGCTGTTCTCCGAGGTGAGCCCGCGTCCGCACGACACCGGGATGGTCACGATGGTGTCGCAGGACCTCTCGGAGTTCGCGCTGCACGCCCGCGCCGTGCTCGGGCTGCCCGCCGGCGGCGCCGAGCGCATCGGCAGCGAGCCCGCTGCGGCGTCCTGCGCGGTGCTGGCCGAGGGCAGCGGCGTCCCCCGGTTCGGCGGCGTGGACGCAGCCCTGGCCGTCCCGACCGCGCAGGTGCGGCTGTTCGGCAAGCCGTCGGTGTCCGGACGCCGCCGCGTGGCGGTCACGCTGGCCCGGGGCGCGGACGTCGACCAGGCCCGCGAACGCGCCCGGGCGGCCGCGGCGGCCCTGACCATCACCCTGGACCGAGTGGGGGACGGTTCCTGACTCGGTCCACCCCGGGAATGGACCGAGTGAGGAACCGTCCCCACTCGGTCCGGGTCAGGACACGATCGTCTGGACCAGGAACACCAGCACGACCACGAGCAGCACCGACGTGGCCACGAGCCCGCCGACCCCCTTGCGGGCCTGCTTCACGAACCCGATGCTGCCGGTCGTGAACTGGTGCCACGGCGCCGCGTAGAACACGTCGACCGCGGCACCGGGAGCGATGTCCACGTCGAGCAGCGCCTGGCCGTAGCGGCGCAGCCACTGCCCGTAGAGCTCGACCCGGTGCCGTCCGGCGGGCAACTGGTAGGCGTTCTCGCCGTAACGGGACGCGACCGGGCGGCCGTCGAGGAGCAGGGACGGCACGATCAGGTTCGAGGTGAGCTGGCTGCCCTGGATGTGCACGCGGACCAGGTCAGTGTCCGGGGTAGAGACCCGGGAACTGCGGCGGGTACGTGCCGGGCTGGCCCGGGAATGGCGGGTACGTCACGGGCACGAGGCTACGGGTTTGCGCACTTGTTCGCCTGCCCCGACCGACTGTCGGAGGGGCTGGTTAGGCTCGCATCGAGACGACGAAAGGCAGTCCGATGACCACCCTCAACGACCGACCGAACTCCGCCCTCGTGGTGATCGACGTGCAGAACGGCGTCGTGGCCGACGTGCACGACCGCGACCAGGTGCTGGCGAACGTCCGCACGTCCGTGGAACGGGCGCGCGCGGCAGGCGTCGGCGTGATCTGGGTGCAGGACGCGGCCGAGGGCCGCGCACCCGGCAGCGAGGCCTGGCAGATCGTGCCAGAGCTCGAGGTGGGCGACGACGAGGCGCGCGTGGAGAAGCTCTACGGGGACGCCTTCGAGGACACCGACCTCGAGCAGGCGCTGGCCGCGGCCGGCGTGGGCCGGCTCTACATCGCCGGCGCGCAGACCGACGCCTGCGTCCGCTCCACGCTGCACGGCGCCCTCACCCGCGGCTACGACACCGTGCTGGTCTCCGACGCCCACACCACCGAGGACCTGACCGCCTGGGGGGCGCCCGCCCCGGCGGCGGTGATCGCGCACACCAACCTGTACTGGCAGTACCAGTCGGCGCCCGGCCGCGAGGCCGGAACAGTCACCGCGGCGGAGGTCTTCGGCTGAGCGGCCGGCGCCCGTCCGTCGTCCGTACGGGGGACTGACTGCCCGCGGGGGCTCCGGTCATAATGTCCGACATGGTTGGCACCACCCCCCGTATCTCCGCCGAGCGCGCCGCGCGATTCGACTCGATGATGCTGCGCCTGGAACGCCGGTTCTTCGCCGACACGAGGAACTGGATCTGTGCCCGCGCCAGCGGCGAGGTGCTCGAGATCGCGGTCGGCACCGGGCTCAACCTGCCGCACTACCCGGACCACGTCCGGCTCACCGGCGTCGACCTCAACCCCGACATCCTCGACTTCGCCCGGCGGCGCGCCAGCGTGATCGGGCGCGAGATCTCCCTCGGCCAGGCGGACGCGATGGCGCTGCCCTTCCCCGACGAGTCCTTCGACTCGGTGGTGTGCACCTTCGCCCTGTGCGAGGTACCGGACGACGCGCAGGCGATCGGCGAGGCCGTCCGGGTGCTCCGGCCCGGAGGCAGCCTGCTGCTCGCCGACCACGTCGTCGCCACCAATCCGCTGGTGAAGGCGGGCCAGCACGTGCTCGAAGCGGTGACCATCCGGATGTCGGGGGAGCACTTCACCCGCCGGCCCAGCGTCCACCTCGACGCGCAGGGGGCGCAGGTCGTCGCGAGCGACCGGCTCACCTACGG
>JBDHZJ010000363.1:0-3279 GCA_039811825.1 Propionicimonas sp. | reverse complement strand
GCGGTGCTCGCGGATCTCGCCGCCGGTGTGCGGCGGGTGCGGCACGATGCTTGACCGGCCGGTAAGGATGGGCCTGTGAGCCTGTTCATTCCGAGCCCGTCGATCAGCTACTTCCAGCTCGGCCCGCTGACCATCCACATCTACGCGCTGTGCCTGATCACCGGGATCATCGTGGCCTGGACCATCGGCGTGCGCCGCTGGCGGGCACGGGGCGGGCGCACCGAGAGCTTCGAGACCGTGCTGCTGTGGGCGATCCCGATCGGCATCGTCGGCGCGCGGTTCTACCACGTGATGACGCACCTGGGTGACTACTTCGGGCCGGGCATCAACCCGTGGACGGCGTTCGCCATCTGGCAGGGCGGGATCGCGATCTACGGCGCGGTCGGCTTCGGCGCGCTGGCCGCCTGGCTCGCCGCGCGCAGGCAGAAGATCGCCTTCCCCGCGCTCGCGGACGCGCTGGCCCCCGGCATCGTGATCGGGCAGGCGATCGGACGGTTCGGCAACTGGTTCAACCAGGAGCTCTACGGCTGGCCGACCACCCTGCCGTGGGCCCTGGAGATCGACCCCGCGCATCGCGTCCCCGGCTACGAGCAGTACGCGACCTTCCACCCGACCTTCCTCTACGAGGCGCTCTGGGACGTCGCGGCAGGCCTCTTCCTGCTCTGGGCCGATCGGCGGTTCCGGCTCGGCCGCGGCAAGGTGTTCGCCCTGTACATCGCCCTGTACGGCTTCGGCCGCACGATCACCGAGACCATGCGGCTGGACTACTCCTACGACTTCTTCGGGCCGATCCGGTTCAACGCCGCGGTGGCGATCCTGATCAGCCTGACCGGCGTCGTCCTGTTCCTGTGGCTGCGCAGGTACCGTCCCGGACGCGAGGAGGTCGTCGAGTTCGGCGTGCCTGCGGAGGATGCGGCACCGGGCGAGGACGAGGCGGCGGCCGGCGATGACGCGGCGGAGAGCCACGACGCTGCGGACAGCGGCGACGCGGCCGAAGCGGACGCCGACGCCGATGCGGGGGAGCCGGAGGCGGTGGCCGGGCCGCCGGGCGCGGAGGGTCCCGACGGGGACCGGGCCGGGGCCTGACCGTGCCCCGGCGATGGGCCAGGGCCGGTGTCGCCGCGGGTCTGGCCGCGGTGCTGGCGGGCTGCAGCGCGTCCGTGCTGCCGACCGTGACGGTGACCGTCACGGTGACCGGTTCGCCGTCCGGGTCGGCCTCCGGCCAGGCCACCGCCGAGCCGGACTGGACGCCGGTGGTGGAGGAGGCCCGCGGCGCGGTGTACCGGATCCAGACCACCAACTGCGCGTCCGGGCGGGACGGCCTGACGGCGACCGGGTTCGCGATCGCCGAGCACCTGATCGTGACGGCGGCCCACGTGGTCGAGTACCAGCAGCAGTTCGAGGTCGTTTCCGACCAGGCCAGCGGCGAGGCCCAGGTGCTGGGCTTCGACGCCCAGGCCGACGTGGCACTGCTCTGGGTGGACACGAGTTCGGGGGCGGTCCTGTCGTTCGCGGAGTCGCAGCCGAAGCAGGCCGACGCCGTGGCGGTGCTGGGCCATCCGGACGGCGGGGAGCTGCAGGCCACGACCGGGACGGTCACCGGGCTGGACGGCACCGGCACGGTCTCCGGCGACAGCGGCACCCTCCAGCGCGAGGGGATGCTGGTCACCGACATCGCCCAGGCCGCGGGGAACGGTGGCGGGCCGGTGCTCTCGGCCGACGGCCAGGTGGTCGGCGTGGCGAGCGCGCACGCGCTGGCGTACAGCCCGGACGAGGACCGGGTGGTGCCGGCGGACGGCACGACCTACGCCGTGCAGCCGGGCCAGTTCGCCGACCTGCTCGAGCAGTGGCGCACGAACACGTCGGCGGTGAACACCTGTGACCCGGACTCGGTGAACCACGTGATCAAGAACCTCGACACGGCACCCGCGGAGGCGACGGATGCCCTCGCCGCGCTGGACCGCTTCTGGCAGGCGGTGAACGAGGGCGACTTCGCCGGGGCGTGGGAGCGGCTGAACGCACGCGGGCAGCAGGTGAAGGGGAGCTACGACCGCTGGTCGACGAAGATGACCGGCGCGCAGTACGGCGACGGCTACCTGGAGTCCGCCCGGGCGGGTGCGTCCACCGCGTCCGCGACGGTCGTGGTCAACCTCACCGAGTCGACGACCGCCGGCGAGACCCGGTGCCGGGTGTGGCGGCTGACCTACTCGCTCACCAACGAGGCGGGGCAGTGGCTGGTCGGGCCGTTCGGCGGCCGCAGCATCGGCCGCTGCTGAGCCACGGCGGCACCCTGCGGCCGGCCGGTGGCCGGTCCACACACCGGTCCGGACACACCGCCGTAACCAGGTGCGTCCATGATTCAGTCGGCACGACAGGGGCAAAAGGCCGGGTCAGGTAGGCTCGCCCCCCAAGCGTGCACCGTCGGCGTGCTGGCCGATCCGGCAGCACCTCGCCCCGCGCGCTCGCGCAGATGGGAGTGATCAGATGGCGTTGATGACCATGCCCGGCAGGCCCGGAGAGGGTCTCTACGACCCCGCGTTCGAGCACGACGCCTGTGGGGTGGCGTTCGTCGCCCAGCTGAGCGGAGAAGCCAGTCATGACATCGTCGCCAAGGGCCTGACCGCCCTGGAGAACCTCGACCACCGTGGCGCGACCGGCGCCGACCCGGCCGCGGGCGACGGCGCGGGGATGCTGCTGCAGGTGCCCGACCGGTTCCTGCGCCAGGTGGTCGACTTCGACCTGCCCGAGCCCGGGCACTACGCGATGGGAATGGCGTTCCTGCCGGTCGAGCCGGTGGCGCGCGCCTCGGCGAAGCGCACGATCGAGTTCCTCGCCACGGAGGAGAAGCTGGTCATCCACGGCTGGCGTCCGGTGCCGACCGACGACTCCACGCTGAGCCCGATCTCGGCGCGGAACATGCCGCACTTCGAGCAGTTCTTCGTCTCGACGGTCGGCCTCGACACCGGGCTCGCCCTGGACCGCGCCGTGTACCCGCTGCGCCAGCGCGCCCGCAACGAGGCCGGGGTGTACTTCGCCTCGCTCTCCGGGCGCACCACGGTCTACAAGGGCATGCTCACCACCCAGCAGCTGCCCGAGGTGTTCCCCGACCTCCTCGACGAGCGGGTCGAGAGCGCCCTCACCCTCGTCCACTCCCGGTTCTCCACCAACACCTTCCCGGCGTGGGAGCTCGCCCACCCGTACCGGCTGATGGCGCACAACGGCGAGATCAACACGGTCAAGGGCAACCGGAACTGGATGCGGGCCCGCGAGGCGCTGCTC
>JBDHZJ010000362.1:0-3281 GCA_039811825.1 Propionicimonas sp. | reverse complement strand
CCTCAGCGGACCAGCGCACCCGGTAGGTGTAGTGCTCCACGACGTTCATTCCTGCTCCTCCAGTCTCGCGATCGCCGTCAGGACCTGCCTGACCTCGCCCCGGCAGGAGACCGGCAGGACCACCCGCGCTCAGGGACGCACGAGCGACTTGATCGCCCTCCGCTCGTCCATCGCGGCGTAGGCCTCGCCGATCTCGGCCAGCGGGAGTTCGAGGTCGAACACGATCCCCGGGTTGATCTCGCGGGCCAGCACCTTCTCCATCAGGTCCGGCAGGTACGTCCGGCAGTGCGCCGGTCCGCCCTTCACGCCCACGTTGCGCCAGAACAGGTCGATCACCGGCAGGTCGCCGTGCGGGAGCCCGACCAGGCCGATGTTCCCACCGTCGCGGACGCAGGCGACCGCCTGGGCCCGGGCCTGCTCGGTGCCCACGCACTCCAGCACGCAGTCGGCGCCGATCCCTTCCGTGAGTTCCTTCACCGCGGCCGCGCCCGCCTCGTCGCGTTCGGCGACAATGTCGGTGGCGCCGAACTCGCGGGCCACCTTCTGGCGGGCCTCGTGGCGGCTCATCGCGATCACCGTGGGCGCCCCGAGCTGCGCCGCAGCGAGCACCGCGCACAGCCCGACCGCGCCGTCCCCGACGACCGCGACCGTGGTGTCGGGACCCACCCCGGCGGAGACGGCCGCGTGCCAGCCCGTGCACATCACGTCGGAGAGCGCGAGCAGGCTGGGGATGAGGTCGTCGGACGGCATCTCCGGCGTGGCGACCAGGGTGCCCTCCGCCTGCGGGATCCGGATCTTCTCGGCCTGGCAGCCCGCGTAGTGGGCGCCGTTGAGGCAGTTGGCCGTCGCCCCCTTGCGGCACACCGGGCACGTGTTGTCGGACGGGTTGAAGCCGCCGACCACGAAGTCGCCCGGCTTCACCGAGGTCACCGCGCCACCGACGGCCTCGACGATGCCGCAGAACTCGTGGCCGATCGGCACCGGCTTCGGCACCGGGGCGAGCCCGCGGTACCGCCACAGGTCCGAACCGCACACGCAGGCGGCGACGGTCCGCACCACGGCGTCCGTCGGCTCGACGATCACAGGATCGGGACGCTCGTCGTAGCGGACGTCCCCGGGAGCATGAATCACAGCACCGAACATGCCGCCAGCCCATCACACCCGGGGCCCGCGCAACAGTCCCCCGCCGTACCCGTCTCGTCCGAACCCCTCCCGCAACGGGCCGCGCAGGAGCACGATGGGCCCATGAGCAAGAAGACCCCGAAGCTGCCCAAGCTGCCCAAGGACGTGTACGAGGCCGAACTGCTCCGGCTGCAGGCCGAACTGGTCGAGCTGCAGGAATGGGTCAAGGCCAGCGGCGCCCGGATCGTGATCGTGTTCGAGGGACGCGACGCCGCCGGCAAGGGCGGGGCGATCAAGCGGATCACCGAGTACCTGAACCCCCGGATCGCCCAGATCGTGGCCCTGCCCGCCCCCACCGAACGGGAGCGGACGCAGTGGTACTTCCAGCGCTACATCGCGCACCTGCCCGCGGCCGGGGAGATCCGGCTGTTCGACCGCTCCTGGTACAACCGCGGCGGCGTTGAGCGGGTGATGGGCTACTGCACCCCCGAGGAACACCAGCGCTTCCTGCGCCAGTGCCCGGCGTTCGAACGGGCGCTGATCGAGGACGGCATCATCCTGCGCAAGTACTGGTTCTCCGTCTCGGACAAGCAGCAGGAGAAGCGGTTCCGCTCCCGGCTCACCGATCCGATGCGGCGCTGGAAGCTCTCCCCCACCGACCTGGAGTCGCTGACCCGGTGGGAGGCCTACTCGCGCGCCAAGGACGAGATGTTCGTGCACACCGACATCCCGGAGGCCCGCTGGAACGTGGTCGAGGCAGAGGACAAGAAGCGGGCCCGGCTGAACATGATCGCGCACCTGCTCGCGTCCATTCCCTACGAGCACGTGCCGCACCTGGAGATCGTGCTGCCCGACCGTCCGCCGTCCACCGGCTACCAGCGGACCGCGCGGTCGCTCCAGCACGAGGTGCCCGACCACGCCGCCACACTCACCGCGAAGGTCTCCGAGCCGCCCTACGTCGACCCCGAGGACGAGAACTGACCTGCTGGACCGAGTCGGGGACGGTTCCTCACTCGGTCCACCCCGGCTGGTCAGACCCTGGACCGAGTTGGGGACGGTTCCTGACTCGGTCCGTCAGGCGACCAGGCCGGGGGCGCCGCCGCTGGACACCACGGGGCCGCCGGCCTCGCGCCAGGCGTTCATGCCGCCGGCGACCGCGTACGCCTCGGCGCCACGACTGCGCAGGATGCGGACGGCGTCCGCCGCGCGGCTACCGCTGCGGCAGAGCACGATCACCCGGCGCTTCGACCAGCGCGGCAGCCAGGTGGACGCGAGCTGGGTCATCGGCAGGTGGCTCGCCTGCGGCGCGTGCCCTGCCTCCCACTCGTAGGGCTCGCGCACGTCGAGCAGGTGGCAGCCACCGGCCACCATCGCGCGTGCCTGGTCCACCGTCACCTGCGGTGCCGCGTCGTTCATCAGCGTCCTCTCACTCCTGTTTATACCCCCGGGGGTATTTGCTACTCTAGCTCGCAGGAGGTGTCCATGTCACAGATCACCGGCCCGAGCCGCCTCGCCGGCTGGGCAACACTGCGCACGTGGCCCGTCCGCCGCTGGCTCGCCGCCGCGCTCGGCGCGTTCGGCACGATCGCCGTGATCGGGCTGCCCACGGTCCTGATCCCCAACCCCGTGTTCGGGCGCGAGGTGCCGCCGACCTGGTGGGCCTGGCCCGTGCTCGCAGTCACCGCCGTCCTCGCCGGCCTGCTGGGCGCCACCTACGTCCGGCTGCCCGAGGCCGAGCGCGCCACCGCGGCGAAGGCGGGCCTGGCCGGCGGCATCCTCAGCTACCTCGCCGTCGGGTGTCCGGTCTGCAACAAGCTCGCCCTGCTCGCGCTCGGCTACACCGGCGCCCTGCAGTGGTTCGCGCCGATCCAGCCCTGGCTCGCCGTGGCCGGGATGGGCCTGCTGGCCTACGCACTGCATCGCCGGCTCGACGGCGAGATCGCCTGTCCCGTGCCGGCCGACCGGGCGCGATGAGCCGCAGCGCCACCGAATTCCTCGACGCGCTCGTGGCCCGCGCGGCCGACGACCTGCAGGGCGTCGACTGCGCAGCACCGGTCTGCGTGGCCGACCGGGCCAACCGGCCGGTCGCCGGCGTCAAGCACAACGAGGGACGCTGGGCGGCCCTGCGCGGCGTCCAGCGCGAGGCGGGACGGGGCCAC
>JBDHZJ010000361.1:0-3288 GCA_039811825.1 Propionicimonas sp. | reverse complement strand
GTTCGGCACCGGCTCGCTGCGGATCGCCGGCTTCTCGATTCCCTACGTCTCGATGTTGTTCCTGTTCTGCGTGGCCCTGTTCGTGGTGATCGCGGGCAACACCAAGTACGGCAAGGCCGTGTACGCGGTGGGCTCCAACGAGAAGGCGGCCCGGCTCGCCGGCGTGAACGTGGAGCGGATCAAGGCGTCGGTGTTCATGGTGACCGGCATCCTCGTCGGGGTCGCCAGCATCATCCAGGCGTGCAAGGTGGGCAACATCACGCCCGCCTCCTCGGGACGCTCCTACGAGATGTACGCGATCGCCGCGGTCGTGCTCGGCGGCATCGCCATGGCCGGTGGCCGCGGCAACATGGCGGGAGTGCTCTTCGGCGCGCTGTCCTACTCGGCGATCGACTTCATCATCGTCAGCATCCCCGCGCTCAGCGCCGACATCCAGGACACCTTCCAGGGCCTGGTGCTGATCCTGGTCATCTTCGTCCAGACCGCCGGACCGGTGATCAAGGAGCGGTTCACGTCCCGAAGACGGCACAGCCGGCCGGCCGCAGCGAGCACTGCAGGCGCGACCGGCTGAGCGTCCGCCGCCGCGCTACTCCCCGCCGCCGTCGACGGCCCCGATCGCGGAGCCGAAGCTCTTGCCGTTCGGGTCCGGGATCGACCCGCCGGGCACCCAGGCGCGGGGCGCCCCGCCGCCGAACGGGATCACGTTGACCATCCCGATCGGGTTCTGCTTGTCGCGGGGCACGCCGACCAGGAGCACCCGCTCTGTGCCGCCGTCGACCATCGCAACGACCTCGCCGAACCGGTCGCCCGCCTGTGCGATCCCGGGGACGCCGGGGCTCTCCTGCGTCCAGCTGACGTCGGCGGACAGCAGGTCGGCCCGGAACACCTGCACGAGGCCCGTGTTCTTGCCCTGCTTCGTGTCCTCGCGGGGCACGCCGACGGCGAGCCGGGTCCGCGGATCGCCCAGTCCGGGCGCGATCCACGCCACGGCGGTGCCGAACCGGTCGCCCTTCTCCGCCACCCCGGCGACGCCGGGTGTGTTCTGGCTGAGGCCGGTGCCCGGCGTCACGCTCGTCGTGTTCGAGGTGAACAACTGCACCAGGCCGGCCTTCTTGCGCGAGCCGATGCCCTCGCCGGGCGCACCGATCGCGATCCGGGCGGTCGACCCGACCAGGATGGTGTCGACGCTGGAGCCGTAGAGGTCGCCGGCCTCGGCGACACCGGGGACGCCGGGCGCGTTCTGCGCCAGCGACTGGCCGGAGTACTCGTCGGGGTAGTAGATGTCCTCGATCAGCACCGCGGAACCGGCGTTCGCACGGCTGCCGACCTTCTCGTTCGGCAGCCCGACCACGCAGTCGATCTCGCCGCTGGTGCCGCTGAGGTAGTTGCAGGAGACGGCGGCGCCGAACCGGTCGCCGGGTTCCGACACACCGGGGACGCCGTCGCTGTCCTGGGTGATCCAGTGGGTCACGTTGCCGCCATCGAACGCCGCCCGCACCGCGAGCGCGCCCGCGTCGGCGTCCGCGCCGGGAACCCCGATCGCGAGCGCGTAGGCGTCCGGGTCGGGCGTGCCGCCCTGGCCGAGGTCCTCCACCGCGTCCACGGCGTAGCCGAACTCGTCGCCCGCTGCGGCGACCGCGCCGAACGAGGACTGGCTGTAGTGGACGCCGGGCGAGCTGGTGCCGAGTCCGCCGGCACCGCCGTGGACGACCTGGACCCAGCCGACGTCGGCCAGTCCGCCGATGTCCTCGCCGGGCACTCCCACGACGACGTCGGTGTAGCCGTCGCAGTCGAGGTCGGCCGTGGCCAGCGCCGCGCCGAAGTGGTCGCCCGGCTCGGCGCCGCCGCCGACGCCGGGCGAGTTCTGGTGCAGTTCGTCCCGCAGGCCCTCGCCGACCCGGCCGTCGCCGTCGCCGTAGAGGACCACGATCCGGCCCGCCTCGACCACGCCGGACACGGTGGCCGTAGGGTCCGCGACCACGGCGTCGCTCCAGCCGTCGCCGTTGAAGTCGGACTGCACGCCGGGCGCACAGCCGTCGGCCGCGGCGTGCGCCGCTGGTGCGGGTGAGGTGAGTGGAATGGTGATGACGAGTGCCAGCCCGGTGAGCAGTGCCTGGGCGCGCATGAGGACCCCTCCTTGGTTGCCTGTTGGCACATCGGAGGAGACGGACCCTGCGGTGATACGCGGCCGGGCCCGCGCGACCCGGCCGCGTCACCGGTCAGGGCGTCGGGTAGTCGACGACGAACTGCGGCGTGCCGGTGTTCGTGTCGTCCACCTGGCCGCCGACCCCGTTCACCACGTGGGTGATCGTGCCCGCGCCGAGGTTCACCGTCAGCACGTGGTGCAGGCTCACCCCGGCCCGGTCCGGCACCTCGAACCCGCTGGTGGTGACGATGTCGGGGTTGTTCCGGTTGTACACGTAGACCCCGCCGCCGGCCAGGCTGTGCGTCCGCACGGAGTCGGCGACCTTGTAGCCCGGGTAGCCGAGGGTGCCGTCGG
This sequence comes from Propionicimonas sp., assembly GCA_039811825.1. Classification (GTDB taxonomy): domain Bacteria; phylum Actinomycetota; class Actinomycetes; order Propionibacteriales; family Propionibacteriaceae; genus Propionicimonas. The sequence goes on along the minus strand of JBDHZJ010000361.1, from coordinate 788 downwards.
GCTGCGTCCAGTCTGCCTGGGTGGGCGGGTCGTAGGCGAGCTCGTTCTGGTAGAAGACCACCCGGCCGCCGTCGCCCTTCCACAGCGTGCTGTAGCGCTGGAAGTGCTCGGAGAACAGGCCCGTCGCGGTGACGTCGTCACCGTTCACGACCAGCCCGTAGCGGCCGACGTTGGTGTTCCAGCGCTCGGTGTCGCCGTCCACGCCCTCGGGGAAGCCCTCCACGCCGTGGTCGGCGCGCCAGATCCAGGTGTGGTCGACCAGGACGTGGTTCGCGTTGATCTGCAGGGCGGTGGTCGCCTTGCCGATGTGCGGACCGCCGACACGGAAGTAGACGTCGGAGAGCGTGATCGGGTCGGTGCGGTTGCTCGTCCGGCCCCGCGCGTGGCCGAGGCCCTGGCCCACCTGGAGCAGGACGGGGGAGAGCTTCGTGCCGGCGTCGATGGTGACGCCGGCCACGACGATCCCGGCCTGGTCCGCAACGCGCAGCGGAACGGCGCCGCCCACCGCGGTGAGGGTGGCCTGGCCGAGTCCGAGCACGATCGTGCCCGCGCGCTGCACGCGGATCGAGCGGTTGATGTCGTAGACGCCCGGCGTGAGCAACAGGTTCTTGCCCTGGGCCAGTGCCCGGTTGATCGTCTTCACCGAGTCCTCCGGGGTGGCGATGAAGAACTTCGACAGCGCGATGCTGCGTCCGGCGGTCATCCCGTCGGCCCACGAGATGCCCGAGGTGTTCCGCTGCGCCGACGGCACCCGGACGAAGAAGGTGCCGGCGTCGTCGACGTAGAGG
>JBDHZJ010000360.1:0-3289 GCA_039811825.1 Propionicimonas sp. | reverse complement strand
AGGCCCATCGTCGGCACCGGCATGATCATCCCGTCGACCGAGGTCGGCATGGCGTCCATCAGGCCGAGCATCTGCGGGATCGAGTGGCCGTAGATGTCCGCGTCCAGCACACCCACGCTCTTGCCCTTCGCGGCGAGCGCCATCGCGAGGTTCACCGTCACCGAGCTCTTGCCCACCCCGCCCTTGCCGGACGCGACCAGCAGCACCTGGGTCAGCGAGTCGGGCCTGGCGAACGGGATGTCGCGCTCCTCGCGGCCGCCACGCAGCTGCTGCTTCAGTTCGGCCCGCTGCTCCTCGGTCATCGCGCCGAGGCGCACGTTCACGCCCGTGATGCCCTCGACGGCCATCACCGCATTGGTGACGTCGGCCTCGATGGTGTTCGACAGCGGGCAGCCGGAGATCGTGAGCAGCACCGAGACCGACGCGACGCCGGCATCGTCCACGTCCACCGACTCGACCATGCCGAGTTCGGTGATCGGGCGGTGGATCTCGGGGTCGATGACCCCGGCGAGAGCGGTGTGGACGGCAGTGACCAGGTCAGACATGGGCGCAACGTTAGTCCGGCGCGCACGCGCACCCAAACCGGCGCGCAATACCGGACGGGGTGTGCCGCTCAGCCGATCCTGGGCTTCGGGTCCTCCGGCTCGCGGCCCAGCTCCTCGAGCAGGTCCCGCAGCTCCGAGCGGATGAAGTCGCGGGTGGCGACGTCGTTCATCCGCATCCGCAGGGACGCGATCTCGCGGGCCAGGAAGTCCATGTCGGCACGCGACTGGGCGGCCACCTCACGGTCGTGATCGAGGCTGACCCGGTCGCGGGCCTCCTGCCGGTTCTGCGCCAGCAGGATCAGCGGCGCGGCGTAGGACGCCTGGGTCGAGAAGAACAGATTCAGCAGGATGAACGGGTACGGGTCCCAGTGCTGGATGAACATCACCGTGTTCGCCGTGATCCAGAGCACCACGAACACGGTCATCCACACGATGAACGTGCCCGTGCCCATGAACCGGGCCGCCGACTCGGCGAACGTGCCGAAGGCGTCGTTGGGCAGCCGCACGCGCGGCACCAGGCGGCTCCGACGGCCCGGGGTGTCGAGGCCGTCCTGCCTAGCCATCGTTCACCTCCGCCTCGAGCCGGTCCAGCTGCACGCCGCGCCAGTCGTTGGGCAGGATGTGGTCGAGCACGTCGTCCACGGTGACCGCGCCGAGCAGCCTCAGGTCGGTGTTCACCACCGGGGCGCAGACCAGGTCGTAGGTCGCGAAGTAGCGGCTCACCTGCGCGATGTTGCTCTGCGGGGTCAGCGGCGTGATGTCCGGGTCGATCAGCCCCGCGACCAGTGCGGACGGCGGCTCGCGCAGCAGCCGCTGGATGTGCACCGCGCCGAGGTAGCGCCCGGTGGGGGTGTCCAGCGGCGAGCGGCAGACGAACGCGAGGGCGGCCATCGCGGGCGTGATGTCGGGGTTGCGGACGGCGGCCAGCGCGTCGGCGACGGTGGCGTCGATGCCCAGGACGACCGGCTCGGGGGTCATCAGGCCGCCGGCGGTGGCCGCGTCGTAGCCCAGCAGGGTGCGGACGTCCTTGGCGTCCTCGGGCTCCATCCGGCCCAGCAGGGTCTCGGCGAGCTCGGTGTCCAGCTCGGCGATCAGGTCGGCCGCGTCGTCGGGGTCCATCTCCTCCAGCACGTCCGCGGCGCGCTCGGTGTCGAGCGAGGCGATCACGTCGACCTGCTCGTCCTCCGGCAGCTCCTCCAGGGCCTCGGCCAGCCGGTCGTCCTCCATCGCCGCGATCACCGCCGTCCGCAACAGCGGGTCCATGTCGTGCAGCTCGCGGGCCACGTCGGCCGGCTTCAGCTCGGACAGGCGCGCGGCCTGCTGCTCGGCGTCCCTGGGTGCCAGCACCTCGATGAACTCGGGCAGCTCCGACCACTCGACGATGGTCACGTGCCCACGCTGGAAGGGACGCCGGGTGTTCTCCCGCAGGGCCACCTCGGCGAGCTCCCACTCGTGGCCGCGCCGGGGCACGATGGCGACGTCGTAGATCGTCTCGGCGGCGCTCGCACCGATCCGGTGCACCGTCCGGTCGAACAGGTCGTCCACGACCAGCATCTCGCGCTCGCGGACCTGGAACCGCACCGTGTTCACCAGGCCGGAGATGATCACCTGGTTCGCGTCGATCGTCCGCACCCGGACCATCGGGAAGAAGATCCTGCGGTTGGCAAAGAGCTCGACGACGAGCCCTTTCACCCGCGGCGGCCGGTTCCCCGGCCGGTTCTGGATGACGACGTCGCGAACCTTGCCCACGCGCTCGCCGTTGGGGTCGAGCATGGGCAGTCCCTTGATCCTCGAGACGAAGACCGACGATGCCGAGGTCACGTTCGGCAGGGTACCGCGTCCCGGTGCCCGAACCCACGCGCTGGAGCTGGGTGTCCTAGGTCGCCTCGGTGTCCCACGCCACCGGGGCCGCGGCGACCGGTTCCGGGGTCGGATCGGGCTGGTACCCCAGCGACGGGGTCAGCGACTTCTGCTCGATCCCGGCCCGGACCGGGTCGAGGTCGGACTTCAGCGGAGCCAGCTCCGACTTCACCGGCTCCAGCTCCGACTGCACCGGATCCAGCAGGTGCTTGGTGACCATCGCCCGGGGGTTGGTCAGTTCGAGGTCCGCGAACTCGGGTCCGAGTTCGTCGCGCAGCTTGCCCTGGGCGTCGTTCGCGATGTTGCGCAGGTAGTTCAGGACGCGCGCGGTCTTGCGGGCGAGCTCGGGCAGCTTCTCGGGGCCGAAGATGATCACGGCCAGGACGGCCAGGACCAGGATCTCGGTCCAGTCGAAGTTACCCACGGCGCAAGGCTAGCCCCTGGACCGAGTTGGGGACGGTTCCTTACTCGGTCCACCCCGGCAGGTGGACCGAGTCAGGAACCGTCCCCAACCTGGTCCGGGGTCACAGGCCCGAGGCGGTGAGGATCGCCGCGAACGTGGCGGCCTGCTCGGGCGTCGCGTCGAGCAGCGGCTTGCGCACCGGCCCCGGCGCGAACCCGCGGGCCGCGAGCCCGGCCTTCACCAGCATGCAGCCCTGGGTGGCGAAGACCCCCAGGTAGACCGGCAGCAGGGCGGCGTTGAGCGCGGTCGCCCGGACGACGTCGCCGGCCACGAAGGCCTCGATCATCTCCCTGGTCCGCCGGCCGGTGAAATGAGTGGAGGTGCCGACGACGCCGACACCTCCCACCGCGAGCAGGGGCAGGGTCATGGCGTCGTCGCCGGAGTAGTAGGCCAGGTCGGTGGCGGCCATCACCTGGGCGGA
>JBDHZJ010000359.1:0-3295 GCA_039811825.1 Propionicimonas sp. | reverse complement strand
CGGGGACAGGATTTGAACCTGTGACCTCTGGGTTATGAGCCCAGCGAGCTACCGAGCTGCTCCACCCCGCGTCGGCCTGTACAGCTTAGGTGAGACCGGCTGGGGACTCAAATCGGCGCCGGGCCTGACCGGGACGCGATGGTGCCTCCGCTAGACTCTTTGCGCTCCTCGCGTCGCGGGGAACCGACCACGTGTGGAGGGCACATGACCTACGGCGCTGCAACGTCTCGGCGTCCCCGTTCCCGGTCGATCCGGACCCTCTCGGTCCTGATCGGCCTCGCACTGGCACTGGGCCTGGCCGCGTGCACGCCGTCGACGTCGTCCCCGAGCGGTGGGGGCAGCGAGCCCGAGCCCGAGCGGACGCTGGCGGTCGGCGCGACGCTGGAGCCGGCGTCCATGGATCCGTGGCACAACCCGGCCGCGTCTATCCCCCAGGTGCTGCTCTACAACGTGTACGAGACGCTGGTGAAGGTCGACTCCAACGGTGAGATCAAGCCCCTGCTCGCCCAGGCGTGGGAGATCAGCCCGGACCGGCTCACCTACACCTTCCACCTCACCCCGGGAGCCAAGTTCGCCTCCGGCGAGCCCGTCGACGCCGACGCGGTGGTCGCCAACATCGACCGGCTGAAGGCCGACGAGGAACTCACCCCGACGCTCAAGGCCCAGCTGGCCGTGGTGTCCGGCGCGAAGGCCGTCGACACCCACCAGGTCGAGATCACGCTGTCCCACCCGTCGCTGATGTGGCTCTACGACATGTCCTCGACCCTGGGCATGATGCTCGACCCCGGCTACACCGGCGACCTGAACACGACCAGCGCAGGCTCCGGCCCTTACGAGGTGGCGTCGCACATCCAGGGCGACAGCGTCGTCCTCGGCGACAACACGAACTACTGGGGCAACCCGGCCCGCTTCGACGAGGTCACGTTCCGCTACTTCAGCGACCCGAACGCGATGAACGCGGCGATGCTGAGCGGCGACCTCGACATCATCTCGAACCTGCAGGCGCCGGACGCCCTGCCGCAGTTCGCCGACACCACGCAGTACACGACGATCTCGGGCACCACGAACGGTGAGGTCGTGCTCGGGCTGAACGACACCAGCAAGGCGCTGTCGAAGCTGGAGGTGCGCCAGGCCCTCACCATGGCGATCAACCGCAAGGACCTGATGGACACGGTCTGGGCGGGCCAGGGCACGCTGATCGGCACCATGAGCGTGCCCACCGACCCCTGGTACGAGGACCTCTCCGGGCTCTACCCCTACGACCCGGAGAAGGCGAAGGCCCTGCTCAAGGAAGCGGGCTACGAGAAGGGGCTCACGCTGCGACTGCGCGTCCCGGTGATCCCGTACGCGGTGAAGTCGGCCCAGTTCGTGGCCAGCCAGTTGCGCGACATCGGCGTGAAGGTCGAGACCGAGGAGCTCGACTTCAGCCGCTGGATCGACGAGGTGTTCACCAACGGCGACTACGACATGACGATCGTGGCGCACGTGGAGGCCCGCGACCTCGGCAAGTTCGCCGACAAGGACTACTACTGGCACTACGGGGACGAGAAGTTCGCCGCGATGTACAACGCAGCCGTCGAGGCCGCGGACGAGGACCAGGGTGTCGCCGAGATGAAGGCTGCGGCGCGCTACCTGGCCGACCAGTGCGCCGCGATCTGGCTGTTCGCGCTGCCCAACCTGGTGATCACCAAGGCCACCGTCACCGGCATCCCCCAGAACGCGACCACCCTCAGCTTCGACCTCACCACGATCACCAGCCGGTAGGCAGGATCGAGGGCAGCAATGAACCTCGCCCTGCGGGTGGGCCGGCGACTGGCCGTGTTCGTCGCCAGCCTGCTCGGGGCCTCCCTGCTGATCTTCCTGGTCACGAACGCGCTGCCCGGTGACGTGGCGCAGGTGTTGCTGGGCACGGACGCCACCCCCGAGGCGGTCGCCCGGCTGCGCGCGCAGCTCGGCCTCGACCGTCCGCTGCCGGTGCAGTACCTCGACTGGATCGGCGGCATCCTCACCGGCGACTTCGGCCGCTCGCACCTCAACGGCCAGCCCGTGCTGGCCCTGCTCGCGCCCCGGATCGCGGTCACGCTCTGGCTGGTGCTGTTCGGGCTCGTCGGTTCGCTGCTGATCGCCCTGCCGGCCGGCATGGTCGCCGCCCTGAAACGGCGCTCGTGGCCGGGGTTCACGATCAGCGCCGGTGCGCAGGTCGGCATGGCGATCCCGGTGTTCTGGGGCGGCATCCTGCTGGTGCTGGTGTTCTCGGTCTGGCTGCGCTGGCTCCCGGCCAACGGCTACGTCCCGCTGACCAAGAGTCCCGGCCAGTGGGCGTCCCACCTGGTGCTGCCCGCGATCACGCTCGCCGCGGTGCAGGCCGCCGTGCTGATCCGCTACGTCCGCTCGGCCTTCCTCGAGGTGCTGGACGAGGACTACTACCGCACCGCGCGCTCGATCGGGTGGACGCCGATGCGCGCCCTGCTGCGCCACGGAGTCCGGAACGCGGCGATCGCGCTCGTCACCGTGATCGGCCTGCAGCTGTCCAGCGTGCTGGTCGGCGCGATCGTGGTCGAGTCGGTGTTCACCCTGCCCGGGCTGGGCTCGTTGCTGCTCACCTCGGTCGACCGGCGCGACCTGGTCGTGGTGCAGGGCACCGTGATGTTCCTCGTTCTCACCGTGCTGCTGATCAGCGCCCTGGTGGACTTCTCCTACCTGCTGATCGACCCGCGGCAGGGCTCGCGCCGACGGACGACCGAGAGCGTGGGATCGAAGTGAAGCGCGCCCAGTTGGTCACCGGGCTGGTCCTGGTCGCCCTCGTCGTGGTCACGGCCGTCGTGTCGGTGTTCTGGACGCCGTTCGACCCGATCCGGGTCGTGCCCGGCCAGCGCCTGCTCGGCCCCGGCTGGCCGCACGTGCTGGGCACCGACGGGTTCGGCATCGACATCGCGAGCCGGCTGATGGTCGGCGCCCGGACGGTACTGGCGGTCGGCATCATCTCGGTGGGCCTGGCCGCGGTCGGCGGCGTCGCGCTCGGCATGATCGCCGGCCAGGCCGGCGGCTGGGTGGACGAGGTCGTGATGCGCACCGGCGACGTCGTCTACGCCTTCCCCGCGCTGCTGCTCGCGATCCTGCTCGCCTCCGTGTTCGGCGCGTCCACCGTCACCGCGATGGTGGCGATCGGCGTGGCCAGCATCCCCGCGTTCGCCCGGGTGGCCCGCGCCGGCACCCTGCAGGTGATGGCCAGCGACTTCGTGCTCGCCGCGCGGGCGTCCGGCACGTCGCGGTGGGGGATCGCCCGCCGGCACGT
>JBDHZJ010000358.1:0-3313 GCA_039811825.1 Propionicimonas sp. | reverse complement strand
TTGAAGTCCGTGCTCTCGAACCGCACCTTCTCCCCGACCCGGCGACCGTTGAACGAGATGGACGGCATGCCGAACGGCAGCACGAACCCGCAGACCGCCTCGGAGTGGTTGTCGGTGACCGTGCGGGTGTGGGTGTGGCCCTCCGAGTCGGTCTCGGTCACCGTGCGGTCGGTCTTCCAGGTGTGGGTGAAGGCGTCCAGGCGGATGCCGTCCCGCAGGCCCCGGACCAGGTCCTCGGTGCGGTGCGCGTAGCCGCCACCGCTCGTCGGGTACACGTTCAGCACCGAGTCGTCGCTGCCGACCAGCCGCCAGTCGGGATGGCCGTAGAACCCCGAACCCGCGGACGGCGGCACCTGCCGGGCGGCCAGCGCCGGGCTGCCGGCGATCGCGTGCGCCACCGGGTCGAGGGCGGCGAGGAACTCCCTGAGCTCGTCCGGGTCCTTCGGCGCGCCGCTCGCGACCAGCTGGCGTCCCTCGACGCTCAGGTCGACGCCGCCCGCGACCTGCGCGAACGCCGCGAGCGCGCCGCCGATGCTCTCGAGCACGTCATGGGCGAACCCGCCGTCCACCGCGATCACCCGGACCTGGCCGTCCCCTACCTGCACCAACTGCTGGTCGCCGGAGCCGACCCCGACCCGGGGCCGTCCGGCACCGCAGACGAAGGCGTCCGGCAGCGAGAGCGGCACCTGCACGGCCGCCACCCGGTCGGAGTACTTCGGGCCCGCTCCGGTGTAGTCGTACTCGAAGGCCCGGAAGAGGAAGCCCCCGGGAGTGGTTCCGCTGACCAGCTCGTCGACGGACCGGTCCAACCCCATGCCGAACGGCGGCGCATTCAGGTCGGCGACATCGGCCAGGGAGGGATTCGCATTGTGCGACCAGCCCAGCTCCCGGACCTCCTTCAGGTAGAGCCGCCGGCGCACCACGAGGACCGCGCCGATCACCGCACCCACGGCGAGCACGCCGATGACGATCCACCAGAAGCTGTGCACGATCCCCCCTTCACCGTCAGGCTAACCACAGCGGGACGGGGAACACCGCTCCCGCACACTGCCGGACGAGTTATCCACAGATTCCGTCCCACCCCCTGTTCGGGACGGGCCGGCGGGGAGCATGGTGACCTCCTCACCCCAGGAGGAACCATGGAGCCCACCCTCGCGCTCTGCCGGGTCGCACCGGCGTCCCGGCCACCGGCGGTGCCGCTGCGCGAACCGGTCCGGTTCGCCGGCGCCGAGCAACCGGTGCTGCCGTGGACGGTGGTGCAGGACGCCACCGACGACGAGACGCCCCTTGATCCGGAGCGGCGCCAGCTCGCCACGTCGCTGATGGCCGCCCTGATCGAGGTGCTCTCCGGACAGCGCTCGGCGACCCAGCTCGAACTGTGGGTGGAGCCCGAACTGCTCGACCTGGTCGAGCACCTGCACCGGGCGCGGGACGGCGACGGCCTGCGGCTGCGCTCGGTGCGGGTGCAGGCGCCGCACGAGGCGGCCCTCGAGGTGTCCGCGCACCTGCGTCGGGGCGAGGCCTCGCGCGCGGCGGCGCTCCGGATCAGCCGCCGGCGCGGACGCTGGGTCGCCACCCACCTGGTGCTCGCGCTCGAGCCGGGGCTGGTCCACCGGGCCGGCTGGATCAACCCCCTGGGGGACTGAGCGCGATCGTCCGCTCCTCCGCCACGGCCAGGTCCTTCAGCACCTCGACCGGCGGATCGGTGTAGGGGTAGTCGAGCGTGAGCACGCGTCCCGGCACGCCCTCCTCGGAGTCGCCCTGGGCGGCGATCACCAGGGTGTCACCCGCGGCACCGACCCGGAGCGCGCTCACCGCGGAACCGACCGCCGTGCCGGCCCTGGCCCGCTCGGCCAGCCCGTCCCCGTCATGGAGCCGCACGTAGCCGCAGGCGGCGGCGTCGCCCAGCGGCACCAGCCAGACCGCGCCGGCCTGTGCCCGGGCCCCGACCGCCTCGGCCCAGGCGCCCACGAGCACCCCGGCCGTGTCCTTGCACGGTCGCGCCATCGCCAGCGTGGAGCCGAACCCGTCACCGGCCTCGACCGTGCCCGGCGCCCACCGCTGGTCGTAGGCCTGCGCCGAGGCGATGGTGCCCCCGGACAGCCCGAACCCGACGATCATGCCGGTCCGGGGCTGGTTGTGGCCGCTCTCGTCCTTGCGGTCCTCACCGGGGACGCCCACGACGAGCCAGCCGTCGTCCGCGGCGAGCGCGGCGCCGAAGCGGTCCTGCGCCTGCGCATCGTCGGGAACACCGGGGGTGTCCTCGGTGACCCGCTGCGCCTGCAGCGGGTCCTTCGCGAAGTCGACGAGGTAGACGGCACCGGCCTGCCGCGCGCCGTTCACGGTCTCCCCCGGCGCGCCCACCACCAGCAGCGAGCCGTCGCTGGCGAGGCTGGTGCCGAACCGGCCGCCGGGAGCCGGCGCGGGCAGGCCCAGGGACGACGGGTCCAGCGTGGCGGGGCCGGCGCCGGGCCGCCCGTCCTCGCCGATCGGCCAGGTCAGCACGGCCCCGTTCGCGCCCCCGACGGCGAGCACCGGTGTGGGTGCGGCGACCAGCGCGAGCGCGTGGCCGGCGCCCGGGCTGTCGCTGGTGAGCGTCACCGGCCCGGCCAGGTCGAGACCTCCCGGGCCGCCGTAGAGGAGGAACAGGGTGAGTCCGAGCTCGACGCCCGGATCGGAGATGACGAGGTCGGTGTACCCGTCGCCGTTCAGGTCGCGCGCGAGCAACGCCTGGCCGAAGTCCGCGGAGTCGGCGTGGGCGGGGTCCACGTCCTGCCGTTCGAGGTCGGCGGACGCGCCGTTGGCGTAGCGGATGCCGACCCGGCCCGGACGGGTCCCGGTGCCCACCACGAGGTCGGCGCCGCCGTCACCGTCGAAGTCCGGCGCGGCGCCCGTGCGGGCCGTGGGCGCTGCGCTCGTCGCCGGGGCGACCGGTGTCGTCACCGCGGGGGCCGGGGCGGGCCCGGCCGTCGTGCAACCCCCCACCACGACCGCGACGGCCAACCCGAGGACGCCCGGTCCTCGCCGTCGACCTGCGAACCCCACCGTTGCGGCCCGCCCCATGTCGGATCCCCCTTGTCGGATCGTCACCCCGATCCTAGGGACGCCGAAGGGCGTTGCACCGCAGCCGCAACGACGAAGTCGTACGACTTCCTGGTCCGGCGCCCGGATCGGGTCGGGTTCAGCCCGGCGGGTCGCTCAGCGCGGGCTCGAGGAACGTCGCGTCCAGTGGATCGTCCGTCGCGTCCGGGGAGTCCAGCACGTGCACGTAGCCGATGACGCCGTCGCTGTCGCCGCAACTGCCGAGCACCAG
>JBDHZJ010000357.1:0-3319 GCA_039811825.1 Propionicimonas sp. | reverse complement strand
GCTCACCGAGGTGCTGGAGTTCAACACCGACTTCGTCGACCTGCGCGCGTCCGGCATCCTCGGCCTCGACCCGGAGGTCCCCCTCGTCTACCTGGAGCGGCTGCGCTCGGTGGCGGAGGGCCCGATGTCGATCCTGCGCAACTGGCTGCCCCCGATGTGGGCCGATCTCGACCTCGACGAGCTCAGCAACGAAGGCCTCTACAACGTGATGCGCGCCCGCGGCGTCGTGCCGGCGGTCGCCCACCAGGCCATCGGCGCCCGTCCCGCCGAGCCCGCGGAACGCAAGCTCCTCGAACTGGACAAGAACGACCCGGTGCTGACGATGTCGCGGCGCGGCTACCGCTACGACCGCTACCTGTTCGACATCACGGTCTACGCCAGCTGAACACCCGCCAGGGGTGCCGCCCGCCGTCGGCCCGACCGCTCAGTATTCGATGGGCTCGCTGACGCCAGTGTGGAGGCTCTTGGTGGCGGCTTCGGCGATCGCCTGGGCTTTGAGCCCGTCGCGCAGCGACGGGTCGATCGGGGCGCCCGATTCCAGGAGTTGCACGAAGTGGTCGAGCGCCTGGTAGTAGGTGGGCTGCATGCGTTCGAACCAGCCTGGGTAGAGCTGTGAGCCGACCACCTGGCCGGGCAGGTACTGGGTGACCTGACGGACGCGGTGCCGCATGGACTCCACCATGCCGACCGAGCCAAGCACCTCGAGCCGCTCGTCGTAGCCATAGCCGGTGCGCCGGTTGGCGTCGATTTGGACCAGTGCGCCGTTGGGCAGCTTGAGCACGCAGATGCTGGTGTCGACATCGTCGTAATCCGCCAGCTTCGGCTCGGCGAGCGCCGAGCCGGCTGCGAACACCTCGACCGGGTCGGCGCCGGTGATCCAGCGGGCGAGGTCGAAGAAGTGGACTGTCTGGTCGCGCATCTGGCCGCCGGAGACCTTCACGTACTCCAGCGGGGGCACGACCGGGCCGCGGCAGGTCACCTGGACCAGTTCGACGTCGCCGATGCCCCCGGCGTCGACGATCCGCTTCAGCTCGGCGTGGTCGGGGTCGAATCGTCGGTTGAAGTTGACCATGACCTTCGCTCCGGCGGCCTCGGCGTACGCGACGACATCCCGCGCCCGGCCGAGGTCGAGGTCGATCGGCTTCTCGCACAGCGCGGCCACGCCGACGTCCACGGCGGCCCGCAAGTTCGCGGCATGGGTGTCGGTAGAGGACGCAATGAACACCGCGTCCACACCGTTCAGGGCGTCCTCGATCGACACAGCGGGCCGGGCGCGGTACTTCTCCGCGATCGCGCCGGCGCGCTCGGCCGAGACGTCGTAGACCGACGTGAACTCGACGTCGGGGTGGGCGGCGAGGTTGCCGGCGTGCACGGATCCGATGAACCCGGCGCCGAGGAGGGCGAAGCGCTGCATCACGCACCTGCCTTCGCACTTGCCGGGGCGACCCACTCGCCGCCCGCCCCGTTCGAGTCGAGTGCCGCCTCGACCATCTGCACGCCGATCAGGCCGTCGACCCCCGTAGGGAAGGACAGCTCCCGGATGGTCGAGGGCCTGCCGAACCGGTGCGCGTCCAGTTCGTCGGCCAGATCGCGGTAGAAGTTGGCGAACGCCTCGAGGAAGCCCTCCGGGTGACCGAGTCCGACCCGGGTCAGCCGCGCCGACTCCTCCGAGAGGGTGCCCATGCCATGAGTCAGCACGCGCGTCTCGCCCTCGAGGTCCTGGACATGGAGATGGTGTGGGTCTTCGTGCTGCCACTCCAGGCTGCCTTGGTCGCCGAAGACGCGGATCCTGAGGCCGTGGTTGTGCCCGGTAGCGACCATGCTCGCCCAGATCCTCCCGGGCACGCCCCCCGTCCAGCGCATCGCAATGGTGGCGTGGTCGAAGACCCGCCTGCCCGGAACGAAGGTGGCAAGCTGTGCGGAGAGCTGCTCCGCCTCGAGCCCGGTGATGTAGCGGGCCAGGTGGTAGGCGTGGGTACCGAGGTCACCCACCACGGAGGCAGGGCCACCGACGGCCGGGTCGGTGCGCCAGGCTGCCTGCTTGTTGCCCATCTTCTCGAGGGCAGTCGCGTTCCAGCCGGACGCGTGCTCGACGTCGATGAAGTTCACCCGGCCGAGTGCCCCGTCGCGGACAATGCGGGCGGCCTCGCGGACCATCGGGTAGGCCGAGTAGCAGTGGGGGACGGCGAGGATCGCATCGTTGGCTTCGGCCAGCGCGACCAGCTCCGCGGCCTGCTTCGAGTTCAGGGTGAGCGGCTTCTCGCAGACGACGTGGATGCCCCGCTCGAGGAAGGCTGACGCGATCTCGAAGTGGCTGTTGTTGGGCGTGGCCACGACCACGACGTCCACCCCATCCGGACGGGCCCTCTCCGCCTCGGCCATCACCGAATAGCCCGGGTAGACCCGCTCCTGCGCGACGCCAAGTTCGGCTCCGAGCCGCAGGGAGTCCTCGCGGGTCTGGCCGAAGACCCCGCAGTCGAGGGAGTACCGGTCGTCCAGCCACATCCCGTTGCGATGGGTCTTGCCGATGTCGGCTCCGTACCCACCGCCGATCATGCCTGCGCTGATCCGGCGACCCGTCGTGGCCATCCGTGCACCTCCTCGTGTTGGACAATCCTGGACCGGTCCAGAATACTGAACCCCATGAGCCTGATGCAAGCCTTAGGCTGGCCTCGGAGGGAGGCGCAGTGACCAGCGATCCGCGAGTGGGGCGCAACAACCGGCAGCCCACGATCCGTGACGTCGCCCAGCGGGCGGGCGTCTCCAAGTCGCTGGTCTCACTGGTCCTGCAGGGCGACGGCGGCGTGAGCGACACCCGCCGCGACGCCATCCTCTCCGCCATCACCGAACTCGGGTACCGGCCCAACTCCCGCGCACGCGCTCTGTCCAGGAACCGCACCGACACCGTGGGCGTCCTGCTGAACGACCTCAGCAACCCCTGGTTCGTCGATCTCCTCGCCGGGCTGGCAACTACCCTGCGCAGCTCGGGGCTGGCGCCGATCCTGGCCGACAGCCTCACCGACCATCGGATCGGCGTCGGCTCGGTGGAAATGCTGCTCGCCCAAGACGTAGACGGCCTCGTGATCGTCGGCACCACGACCGAGGCGGACGCGATCACGGCCGTGGCCGAGCGGGTACCCGTGGTGCTGGCCGGCACCCGGGATCCGGAGCTGCCGAACGTCGATGTCGTGGTCAACGACGACTTCGCCGGAGCAAGGCAGGCCACCGAACACCTTATTGCTCTCGGCCACACCCGGGTCGCGCACCTCACCGGGCCCGGCCAGATCGGCGCCCTGCGGCTGGAGGGCTTCCGCTCGGC
>JBDHZJ010000356.1:0-3321 GCA_039811825.1 Propionicimonas sp. | reverse complement strand
ACCGAGGCCATCCGGGCCGGGATCGGCATGGTGTTCCAGCACTTCATGCTGGCCGACAACCTCACCGTCCTGGAGAACGTCGTGCTCGGTGCGGAGAAGCTGCACGGCATCGGCGAGACCGCCCGGACCCGGATCCGGGAGATCTCCACCGAGTACGGGCTGCGGGTCGAGCCGGACGCCATGGTCAGCGACCTCGGCGTCGGCGACCGGCAGCGGATCGAGATCCTGAAGGTGCTCTACCGCGGCGCGCAGATCCTGATCCTCGACGAGCCGACCGCGGTGCTCGTCCCCCAGGAGGTCAACGAGCTCTTCGACCACCTCCGGGAGCTGAAGGCCGAGGGCCTCACCGTCATCTTCATCTCGCACAAGCTGGACGAGGTGCTCTCGGTCGCCGACGACATCACGGTGATCCGCCGCGGTACCACGGTCGCCGCGGTCGACCCGCGCGACGTCACGGCGCGCGAGCTGGCCGAGCTGATGGTCGGCTCGGAGCTGCCGTCCCCGCAGACCGAGGAGTCGACGGTCACCGACGAGCCCAGACTGGTTCTGCAGGGCATCGACCTGGCCGGTCAGGGCACCGCGCGGAAGATCCTGGACCGGATCGACCTGGTCATCCACGCCGGCGAGATCGTCGGCATCGCCGGCGTCGAGGGCAACGGCCAGGCCGAACTGGTCGAGGTCGTGATGGGCATGCGCCGGCCGTCTGCCGGCCGGGTGCTGCTCGGTGAGACCGACATCACCGAGGCCGGGGTGCGGCAGATCCGCGAGGCCGGGGTCGGCTACATCCCCGAGGACCGGCACCGCCACGGCTTGCTGCTCGAGGCCCCACTGTGGGAGAACATGATCCTCGGCCACCAGACCCAGGCGCCCAACGTGAGGGGTGCCCTGATCGACGCCAGGGCGGCGAAGGCCGAGACCGAGCGGGTGGTCCAGGAGTTCGACGTCCGCACCCCGTCCATCCTGGTCACGGCCGGCTCGCTGTCCGGCGGCAACCAGCAGAAACTGATCGTCGGCCGCGAGATGAGCCACACCCCGCGCGTGCTGCTCGCCGCCCATCCCACCCGCGGCGTGGACGTCGGCGCGCAGGCCGCGATCTGGGACCTGATCAAGGACGCCCGGCGGGACGGGATGGGTGTGCTGCTGATCTCGGCGGACCTCGAGGAACTCGTCGGCCTCTCCGACACGATCCGGGTGATCCTGCGCGGCCGGCTCTCCGGTGAGTTCGACCCCAATGTGGTGACCCGCGAGGAACTCGGTGCAGCCATGACCGGCGCTACCGCCGGCGAGGAGGAAGCGCGATGAAGTTCGATCTGCGCAGGTTCGGCCTCGGCCTCGCCGCGCCGGTGCTGGCAATCGTGGTGGCGCTGCTGCTCACCTCACTGATCCTGCTGGCGGCCGGTGACCCGGTGCTGGCGGTGTGGCAGGTGCTGTTCAAGGCGCCGCTGCCGCGCCAGGTGGTGGCCATCATCAACGAGGCCTCCGTGCTCTACCTCTCCGCGGTGGCAGTGGCGATCGGGTTCAAGATGAACCTGTTCAACATCGGCGTGGACGGCCAGTACCGGATCGCCTCCTTCATGGCCGCGGTGTTCGCCGGCGCACACTTCCTGCCCGGCTGGCTGAACATCATCGTCTCGATCATCGTCGCGATGCTCACCGGTGCGATCTGGGCCGCGATCGCCGGTGTGCTGAAGGTGACGCGCGGCGTGTCCGAGGTGATCAGCACGATCATGCTGAACTACATCGCCACCTACTTCGTCGCGTACCTGCTCAAGGGTGCCGCGGTGAAGATCGAGGGATCGAACGCGACCCGCACCCAGGCGCTCGCCGAGGACTCCCGGGTGCCCGGGATCAACCTCGAGGGCCTGTTGGGGACCGGCCGCGAGATCTACGGCCTGGTCTTCCTCTCGATTGCGATCGGCATCCTGTACTGGTTCGTCCTGGCCAAGACCCGATTCGGATTCGACCTGCGCGCCACCGGACAATCCGAGACGGCTGCCGTCGCGAGCGGCGTGAACGTCAAGCGCATGGTCGTCATCGCGATGGTGCTCTCCGGCGCCGTGGCCGGGCTGGTGGGCATGCCGCTGCTGTTCGGCCAGGACTACGCCTACGGCGACACCGTGCAGGCGGGGCTAGGCTTCGCGGGCATCTCGGTGGCCCTGCTCGGGCGCAACCACCCGGTGGGCATGGGGGTCTCCGCACTGGTCTGGGGCTACCTGAACCAGCTCAGCAACGGTCTGCAGATCAGCGCGGGCGTCTCCGATCGGCTCGTCCTGATCATCCAGGGCATCATCGTGCTCTCCGTCGTCATCGCCTACGAGCTGGTGCGTCGCGCCGGGCTGCGCATGGAGCAGAACCGGGTCGCCAGGGAGCTGGATGCCAGACCCGTGCCCGAGCCGAAGGGGGCGACGGCATGAGCACCACCCAGGCCCCGCCGACGCCGCAGCCGCTGCAGGCGTCCATCCTGCCGACCGGCCGGCCGCGCTGGCACTGGCCCGCCCTGATCGGCGGCGCGCTGCTGGTGGTCGCGACCGTGCGGGTGCTCACCGGCGCGCATGACATCGACTCCTCCGGCGCGCTCGCCGCGGCGATCGGCCTGGCCATGCCGCTGGCCCTGGCCGGTCTCGGTGGCCTGTGGTCGGAACGCTCGGGCGTGGTGAACATCGGCCTCGAGGGCATGATGATCCTCGGCACCTGGGGTGCCGCGTTCTTCGGGTACCACTACGGTCCGTGGGTCGGCATCCTCGGTGCCGTGTTGATGGGCGTTGTCGGCGGCGCGATCCACGCGCTGGCCACCGTGATCTTCGGGGTCGACCACATCGTCTCCGGCGTCGCGGTGAACCTGCTCGGCGCCGGCGCCGGCGCCTACCTCGCCGTCCGGACGTTCACCGGCCTGGAGGGCGGCGGCCCGACCCAGTCGCCGCCGCTGCAGCAGTTGCCGTTCCTCTCGGTGCCCGGCCTGGGCGATCCGCTGCTGCAGCTCGAGCAGTCCCGGATCTGGCTGGTCGCCGACGTGGCCGGCATCCTGCGTGCGCTCACCACCAACCTGAACGTGCTCACGGTGATCTCGGTCGGGCTGCTGGTGGGCACCTGGTGGCTGCTCTGGCGGACGTCGTTCGGCCTGCGGCTGCGCTCCTGCGGCGAGGCGCCCTGGGCCGCGGAGACGCTCGGCGTGAACGTGATCCGGTACAAGTTCCTCGCGGTCCTGATCTCCGGCGGCCTGGCCGGCCTGGCCGGCGGGTTCCTGGTCCTGGTCGCGTCCAACCTGTACCGCGAGGGCCAGACCGGCGGCCGCGGCTACATCGGCCTGGCCGCGATGATCTT
>JBDHZJ010000355.1:0-3335 GCA_039811825.1 Propionicimonas sp. | reverse complement strand
CTCGGCGTGATCGCCTTCGACCGGATCAAGGGCGGCAAGCCGTTCGACATCTCCCAGCAGTGGTACCTCGACCTGCTTGCCGAGATCGGCCAGCCGGCCCCGGTCGCGGCGCCGCCCGCCGAGCACTGACCCGCGCCACCGAACGCCTCTGTTCCGGTCGAACGCCTCCGCTCAGGCGGAGGCGTTCGACCCAAACGGAGGCGTTCAGCGCGTCAGGTGGGCGACCAGGCGGTCCAGCGCCTCATCCAGTTCGGCGGTGTCACCGCAGAAGCTGAGCCGCATCATCCGGTTCCCGTGCGCGGTGTCGAAGTCGATGCCCGGGGAGAGCGCGACCCCGGTGGCGTCCAGCACGTCGGCGCACCAGCGCCGGCTGTCGTCGGTGAGGTGGCTCACGTCGCACCAGGCGTAGAAGGCGCCGTCCGGGGGCGCGAAGCTGGTGATGCCCAGTTCGGGCAGCCGGCGCAGGAGCAGCTCCCGGTTGCGGGCATACCGCGCCACGTGGCCGTCCAGTTCCGTCCGGGCCTCGGCGGTGAACGCCGCCAGCGCGGCCGCCTGCGACACCGCGGGAGCGCAGATGGCCAGGTTGCCCTGCAGCAGTTCGGCCGGACGGCGCAGCGGCTCGGGCAGCAGCAGCCAGCCGAGCCGCCACCCGGTCATCGAGTGGTACTTGCTCACCGAGCCCAGCACGACCGCCCGGGTGCCGAACTCCCGCGCGCTCGCGCACGTCCGTCGGTAGGAGATGCCGTGGTAGATCTCGTCGCTGATCAACAGGCAGTCGTGCGCCTCGCACCAGCGTGCGACCCCGGCGAGTTCACCGGCGTCGATGATCGTGCCCGTGGGATTCGACGGGGACGCCAGCACCACCCCGGCCGGCACCTCCGGCAGTGCCTCCAGCATCGCGACGGTGGGCTGGTAGCGGGTCTGCAGGCCCACGTCGAGGTCGAGCACCCGGCAGCCCAGGCTGAGCAGCGCGTTGCGGTAGGCCGGGTATCCGGGACGGGTGATCGCGACCGCGTCCCCCGCCTCGAACGCCGCGAGCACCACCAGCTGGAAGCCTCCCGACGAGCCGGTGGTGACCAGCACCTCGTCGGCGTCCACGGGCACCCCATACCGCAGTGCGTACTCGGCGGCGATCGCCCAGCGGAGTTCGGGGATCCCCGTCGCAACCGTGTAGCCGAGCACCTCGCCGGTGACGGCCGCCGCAGCGGCCTCGCGCACCGGCGCCGGCGCCGGCGTGCCCGGCTGGCCCACGCAGAGCAGGATCGCGTCCCCGTGGCTCACCTGCCGCGCGGCCGCGGCCTTGACCACCTCCATCACGTGGAACGGCTCGGTCAGTCCGCGGGACGACGGCCGGATCATCTCCGCCTGCCGAACAGCTTCGACACGGCGGCAGCGATCGCGGCGCCGAGGCCGAGCCCGGTGGCGGCGCCGACCACATAGCCGGTGCCGAGCCCGATCCCCAGAGTCCGTTTCGCGACGTCGCTGGAGACGTACAGCTCGCCGGGCATGCTCTCCACCGGCTCGGACGATTCGGGCTCCGGCTCCGGTTCGGGCTCGGGGACGGGCACCCCGGCGGTTGCCAGCCAGGCCGCGATGTAGAGCAGTAGCGTCGCGAACAGGTTCAGGAACAGCATCACCACGATGGTGGAGCCGAACACCGCGGTGCCCGCGTTCCTGGAGAACGCGCCGATCAGGTAGCCGGCCAGCACCTGGAGCGTGACCAGGCCGAACGAGCCGATCCCCGCGCCCACCCAGGCGAGGTGGCTCGGGATCGGGTGCGGGCTGAACCAGCCGAACAGCAGCCGGAACAGCCCGGCGCCGGCCGCGAACGCGATCAGCAGGCCGACCAGCAGCACGGCGAGCGACCAGGCGGGTCCGCTCTTGATCCCCAGCCAGGCGCCGAACGAGTCCGCGAGGCTGGTCGCGAGCGTGGACGCCACGAAGGTGGCGGCCACCCCGACCAGCAGCGCGATCAGGCCGGCGAAGTTCGCCAGCACGTCCAGCGGCAGGATCAGCTGTTTGCCCGGCCGGTCGGCGTTCTCGCGCATCACCAGCCGCACGGCCCGCTTCAGGTTGCCGACCCAGCCCGAGCCGACCCAGACGGCGATGGCGATGCCGAAGCCGAAGATCCACGCCCAGTTCGTCAGCGCCGAGTAGATCACCTGGTACAGGCTCTTGCCGAGGGCCGACTCGGTGTCCACCTGACTGAGCACCCAGGTCTCGATCTGGCCGAGCGCCTCGGGACGCAGCACCGTGAGCGTCAGGCCGAGGGCCGAGAACCCGAGCATCAGGATCGGCACCATCGACAACACGGAGAAGTAGGCGATCGCCGCCGCCAACTGCGCGCCGCCGCGCACGTTGAACCGGGTCACGGCGCGCAACAGGTGCGCCACGAAGGGCTTCTGTGAGAACTCCGTCCACCACTGCAGCATGGGCGCGCCTTTCGTCCTACTCCTCGTAGGCGGCCGCCGGCGGGCAGGTGCAGACCAGGTTCCGGTCGCCGAAGGCCTGGTCGATCCGGGCCACGGCCGGCCAGTACTTGTCGCGTCCGCCGGAACCGACCGGTCCCGGACGCACGCCCGCCGGACAGGCCGCCACCTCCCGACTGTAGGGATGTACCCACTCGTCGGCCACGATCCGCGAGGCCGGGTGCGGCGCATTGTGCAGCGGGTTGTCGTCCGCCGGCCACGTGCCCGCGGCCACCTCGTCCATCTCGTGCCGGATCGCGATCATGGCGTCGCAGAAGCGATCCAGTTCGGCCATCGCCTCCGACTCGGTCGGCTCGACCATCAGCGTGCCGGCCACGGGGAAGCTCATCGTCGGGGCGTGGAAGCCGTAGTCGACCAGGCGCTTCGCGACGTCGTCGACCGTGATGCCGGTCTGCTTCGTGAGCTCGCGCAGGTCGAGGATGCACTCGTGCGCCACCAGTCCGGACGCGCCCGTGTACAGCACCGGGAAGTGGGGTTCGAGGCGTCGCGCCACGTAGTTGGCCGCGAGGATCGCCGACTGGGCGGCCAGCCGCAGCCCGTCCGCCCCCATCAGCGCGATGAACGCCCAGGTGATCGGCAGCACCCCCGCGGACCCGTAGGGGCCCGCGCTGACCGGGCCGTAGCTGCTGGCCGGGCCGGCCGCGGCGACCAGCGGGTGGTTCGGCAGGTACGGCGCGAGGTGCTTGCGCACGGCGACCGGGCCCACCCCCGGCCCGCCGCCACCGTGCGGGATCGCGAACGTCTTGTGGAGGTTGAGGTGGCTGACGTCCGCGCCGAACTTCCCGGGACGGGCCAGGCCCAGCATCGCGTTCAGGTTCGCACCGTCGACGTATACCTGACCTCCAG
>JBDHZJ010000354.1:0-3337 GCA_039811825.1 Propionicimonas sp. | reverse complement strand
GGCCTGCAGGCGTCCCCGGTCACCGAGGTGCTGATCGAGGAGTCCGTGCTCGGCTGGAAGGAGTACGAGCTCGAGGTCATGCGCGACAAGGCGGACAACGTCGTGATCGTGTGCTCGATCGAGAACCTCGACCCGATGGGCGTGCACACCGGCGACTCGATCACCGTCGCGCCCGCGCTCACCCTGACCGACCGCGAGTACCAGGCGATGCGCGACGTCGGCATCGCGGTGATCCGCGCCGTCGGCGTCGACACCGGCGGCTGCAACATCCAGTTCGCGATCAACCCCGACAACGGCCGGATGATCGTGATCGAGATGAACCCACGGGTCTCCCGCTCCTCGGCGTTGGCCTCGAAGGCGACCGGCTTCCCGATCGCGAAGATCGCGGCCAAGGTCGCCGTCGGGTACACCCTCGACGAGATCCCCAACGACATCACCGCCGAGACCCCGGCGTCCTTCGAGCCGACCCTGGACTACATCGTGGTGAAGGCGCCGCGGTTCGCGTTCGAGAAGTTCCCGACCGCGGACTCGACGCTGACCACCCACATGAAGAGCGTGGGCGAGGCGATGGCGATCGGCCGGAACTTCACCGAGGCCCTCGGCAAGGCGCTGCGCTCGCTGGAGGACGCCAAGGCGGGCTTCGACTTCACCTCGCCGATCAGCGAGACCCTGGACGAGGTGCTGACCAGCCTGCGCCGGCCCCACGACGGCCGGCTGAACCTGCTCATGCGGGCCTTCCGCCTCGGCGGCACCCCGGAGCAGGTGCACGAGGCCACGAGGATCGACCCGTGGTTCGTCGACCAGTTGCACCTCATCTTCGAGGTGGCCGAGCAGGTGCGCACCGCGCCCGAACTCACCGCCGGCCTGCTCCGGCTGGCCAAGCGGCACGGCCTGGCCGACCCGCAGATCGCGAAGCTGCGCAACCTGTCCGAGGAGGTCGTGCGGGGCGTGCGCTGGGCGCTCGGGGTGCGGCCGGTCTACAAGACCGTGGACACCTGCGCGGCCGAGTTCGCCGCCCGGACGCCGTACCACTACTCGTCCTACGACGAGGAGACCGAGGTGGCGCCGCGGACGAAGCCCGCGGTGCTGATCCTCGGCAGCGGACCCAACCGGATCGGGCAGGGCATCGAGTTCGACTACTCCTGCGTGCACGCCGCGATGGCGCTGCGGGAGGCCGGCTACGAGGCCGTGATGGTGAACTGCAACCCCGAGACCGTCTCCACCGACTACGACACCTCCGACCGGCTCTACTTCGAGCCGCTCACGCTGGAGGACGTGCTGGAGGTCGTGCACGCGGAGACCCTCGCCGGACCGGTGGCCGGGGTGATCGTCCAGCTGGGCGGGCAGACCCCGCTCAAGCTGGCCCAAGACCTGAAGGACGCGGGCGTGCCGATCGTGGGCACCTCGCCGGAGGCGATCAACCTCGCCGAGGAGCGGGGCGCGTTCGGCAACGTGCTCGCCGAAGCGGGCCTGACCGCGCCCGCGTACGGCATGGCCGAGTCCGCGGCGCAGGCGCTGGAGATCGCGCACGAGATCGGCTACCCGGTGCTGGTGCGGCCCTCCTACGTGCTGGGCGGGCGAGGCATGGAGATCGTCTACGACGACAACTCGCTGGTCTCCTACATCGACCGGGCCACCGACATCACACCGTCGCGCCCGGTGCTGGTCGACCGGTTCCTCGACGACGCGATCGAGATCGACGTGGACGCGCTCTTCGACGGCACCGACCTCTACCTCGGAGGTGTGATGGAGCACATCGAGGAGGCCGGCATCCACTCCGGCGACTCGGCCTGCTCACTGCCCTCGATCACGCTCGGCAGCGAGGTGATCGAGCAGATCCGGCATGCCACCGCTGCGATCGCCCGGGGCGTCGGGGTGCGCGGTCTGCTGAACATCCAGTACGCGCTGCTCGGCGACGTGCTGTACGTGCTGGAGGCGAACCCGCGGGCGTCCCGCACCGTCCCGTTCGTCTCGAAGGCCACCGACACCCAGCTGGCGAAGGCCGCGACCCGGATCTCGATGGGTGCGACGATCGCCGACCTGCGGGCGGAGGGGCTGCTGCGCGCGGACGGCTTCGACGGCACGACCACGCTCACCACGGCCCCGATCGCGGTGAAGGAGGCGGTGATGCCGTTCAACCGGTTCCGCACCGCCGACGGCTCCTGGGTGGACACCCTGCTCGGGCCGGAGATGAAGTCGACCGGCGAGGTGATGGGGCTCGACATCGGGTTCGGCACCGCGTTCGCGAAGAGCCAGGCTGCGTCGTTCGGCGCCGTGCCGACGAAGGGGACGGTGTTCGTCTCGATCGCGAACCGGGACAAGCGGCACGCGATCTTCCCGGTGAAGCGGCTGGCCGACCTCGGCTTCACCGTGATCGCCACCGAGGGCACCGCGCAGGTGCTGCGCCGCCAGGACGTGGACGTGACCGTGATCCGGAAGGCGTCGCAGGGGCCCGGGCCGAACGGGGAGAAGACCGTGGTGCAGGCCATCCTGGACGGCGAGGTGGACCTGATCTTCAACACCCCCCAGGGCGCTTCCAAGGACGGCAACCCGCGCCGGGACGGCTGGGAGATCCGCTCGGCCGCCATTCTCGCGGACGTCCCGTGCGTGACCACCCTGCAGGGGCTGTCCGCCTGTGTGCAGGGGATCGAGGCGCTGCGCCGCGGCGCGGTCGGCGTCCGCTCGTTGCAGGAGTGGAGCGCCGAGGTCCGCGCCGAGCTGGCCTCGCTCGCCTGATGGGGCTGCCCGCCGGCCTGCTGGACGCGGGCTACGCCCGCCTGGTCCGGCCGGTGCTGTTCCGGGCCCACGGCGGCGACCCGGAGGGCATCCACGAGGACCTGATCCACCTGCTGGCCGGCGTCGGCTCTGCGGCCCCGGTGCGGGCGCTGACCGGGCTGCTGGCCGGGAGCACGGGCCGGCCGGCCACCGTGGCGGGCGTCCGGTTCCCCTCCCGGGTCGGGCTGGCGGCCGGCCTGGACAAGGACGCGTCCGCGGTCCTGGCCTGGCAGGGGCTCGGCTTCGGCTTCGCCGAACTCGGCACCGTCACCGGGCGCGCCCAGCCCGGCAACGACCGTCCGCGCGTGTTCCGGCTGCGCGACTCGAAGGCACTGGTCAACCGGATGGGGTTCAACAACCCCGGCGCGGAGGCGGTCGCCGCGACCCTCGCGGCCCGGAACGTGTACCGCGGCAACGGTGCCGCCGGGATCCCGGTGGGGATCTCCCTCGGCAAGACGAAGGTGGTGCCGCTGGAGGAGGCGGTGGACGACTACCTGACCTCGTTCCGGCTGCTCGCCCCGCACGCCGACTACATCGCGGTGAACGTGTCCAGCCCGAACAC
>JBDHZJ010000353.1:0-3343 GCA_039811825.1 Propionicimonas sp. | reverse complement strand
TCCACGATCACCCAGCAGTACATCAAGATCATGTACCTGACCTCGGAGAAGAGCTTCTCGCGCAAGGCGAAGGAACTCCTGCTGGCCGCCAAGATGGGCCAGACGCTGACCAAGCAGGACATCCTCGAGGGCTACCTGAACACGGTCTACTTCGGACGTGGCGCCTACGGCATCGAGGCGGCCGCCCAGGCGTACTTCCAGAAGTCGGCGGCGAAGCTCGACCTGGCCGAGTCGGTGGCGCTGGCCGCGATCGTGAACTCTCCCGGCAACCTCGACCCGGACAACGGCAAGCAACAGGCCGCGGATCTGCTCGAGCGGTACCAGTACACGCTGAACGGCATGGTCGACATGGACGCGATCACGTCCGCCGAGCGCGCGGAGATCTACTCCGAACTGCCGAAGTTCCCCAAGCGCGAGCAGGACTCCACCTACGGCGGGCCCAAGGGCTACCTGCTGACCATGGTGAAGAACGAGCTGTTGGCGAAGGGGTTCACGGAGAGCGAGATCAGCGGTGGTGGGCTGAAGGTGGTCACCACCTTCGACGCGAAGCTGCAGGACGCCGCCGTCTCGGCCGCCCAGAAGCTGACCCTGCAGGCGGCCGGGGGCAGCAAGAAGGCCGCGAAGCAGTTGCACGCCGGCCTCGCCTCGATCGACAACGCCACCGGCGGGGTGCTCGCGCTCTACGGCGGCCCGGACTTCCTGCAGAGCCAGTGGAACTGGGCCACGAACCCGCGTCCGACCGGTTCGACGTTCAAGCCGTACGCGTTCGCCACCGCGCTGGCCAACGGCTGGACCTTCACCGACACGCTGAACGGCAACTCGTTCACGCCCAAGGGCGACTCGGTGCCGGTGCGCAACGCCGACGGCAACCACGGCCGGATCACGCTGCAGAACGCGCTCACGCACTCGGTGAACTCGGCGTTCGTCGACCTGGTCACCCAGATCCCCAACGGGCCCGAGCAGGTGCAGCAGATGGCCGAGGCCGCAGGCCTTCCCTCCGGCGGGCACTGGGACCTGAGCAACCGGATCGCGCTCGGCAACACCGAGGTGAGCCCGCTGAACCAGGCGTCCGCCTACTCGACGTTCGCGAACCAGGGCCTGCGCCACGACCCGCACGTGATCGCTGAGGTGTTCGACGCCGGTGGCACGAGCGCGTTCCAGGCGGATGTCGAGGGCACCCAGGCGATCGACATGGACGTCGCGACCGACGTGGCCTACGCGCTGACCAAGGTGACCCAGGACGGCACCGGCTCCCGGGCGGCCTACCTGGGCTGGCCGGTGGCCGGCAAGACCGGAACCGTCGGCTACGGCGTCCCGGTGAAGACGAAGTACGGCACGGTCACCCAGCGCCAGACCCGGGCGGCCTGGTTCGTGGGCTTCACCCGCCAGGTCACCACCGCGGTGATGTACGTCAAGGGCAAGGACGGCACCGGCGACCTCGGCACCGGCTTCTACGGCTC
Organism: Propionicimonas sp.; assembly: GCA_039811825.1. Classification (GTDB taxonomy): domain Bacteria; phylum Actinomycetota; class Actinomycetes; order Propionibacteriales; family Propionibacteriaceae; genus Propionicimonas. The sequence goes on along the minus strand of JBDHZJ010000353.1, from coordinate 1,883 downwards.
GACGTGGCCGCTGTCCACGTGGCTGGAGTACATGAAGACGGCGATGAAGGGCAAGGACAAGATCGCCTTCGACCTGCCGACCAAGCGGACGTCCACCCAGTCGCCGACGCCGAGGAAGACCCACTCCGCGAAGCCCACGGCTACGGCCACGGCGACCGAGGCGCCCACCGCGACCCAGCCGCCCACGTCCGATCCGACCACGGATCCGACGACCACGGAGCCGACGACCCAACCCACCACACCGAAACCGACCGGCAGCACGAGCAAGGGCCCATAGGATCGCGGGGTGACCAACCCAGCTCCGGCCTTGTCGGCGGTACTCGGCGGCCCGCTCGGCCGCCACGCCCGCCGTGGCGGGATCTGGTTCTCGCCGGCGCCGTGGGCGTACCTCACGCTGACGGTGTCGTGGCTGATCGTGATGCTGCGGCAGGTGCCCTGCCAGAGCTCGGGCGACCAGTACCTGCCCTGGATGTGCTACTCCGACATCCCGGTGCTCTACTACTGGCGCGGGCTGAAGGACGGGCAGATTCCGTTCCTGCAGACCGACGTGGAGTACCCGGTGCTCACCGGCGGCTTCATGGAGCTCAGCCGGCGGATCGTGATGTTCCTGGGCGGCAAGAGCCAGCCGGGCCTCAGCGGCGACGAGATCGCGCATTCGGCGGACCTGTTCTTCGGCGTGAACGCCGTGCTGCTGTTCGCGCTGATGGGCGTGCTGATCTGGGCACACCTGCAGCTGAGCCGGCCGTGGGACACGCTGATGATCGCGGCGTCCCCGGCGATCTGGACCGCCGGGCTGATCAACTGGGACGCCCTGGTGCTCGCCCTCACCGCGCTGTCGCTGCTGGCCTGGTCGCGGCGCAAGCCGTTCTGGGCGGGCTTCTGGCTGGGACTCGGGGTGGCGGCGAAGCTGTATCCGATCCTGCTGCTGGTGCCGATCACGGTGCTGTGCCTGAGGTCGAACCGGATCCGGGCGATGCTGCTCGCCTACCTGGGCGCTGCCGGGTCCTGGCTGGCGGTGAACCTGCCGGTGTACCTGGCCACTCCGGACGGCTGGATGAACTTCTGGACGTTCAACGCCGACCGCGGCGCCGACCTCGGGTCGATCTGGTACGCGCTGAGCCTGCTCAGCATCGACATCCAGGGCGTGTCGAGGATGGTCACGGCGCTGCTGGTGACCGGCACGATCGTGATCTGCCTGATCCTGCTGCTGGCTCCGCGGCGTCCCCGGCTGGCACAGGGCGCGTTCCTGATGGTCGCGCTGTTCCTGATGGTGAACAAGGTCTACTCGCCGCAGTACGTGCTCTGGCTGCTGCCGCTGCTGGTGCTGGCCCGGCCGCGCTGGCTGGACTGGATCGTGTTCTCGGTCGCAGAGACGGCCTACTTCGCTGCCGTCTGGGGGCACCTGGACAGCCAGCTGACCAACGGGGCGGGCCAGGACCGGCTGTACGTGCTGGCGATCGTGGCCCGGATCGGGGTGCAGCTGTGGCTGTGCGTCCGGGTGGTGCGCGACATCCTCGACCCGAGGCGCGACATCGTGCGGGCCGGCGGGCTGGACGACCCCGACGGCGGGGTGCTGGACGAGGCGCCGGACGCGCCGTGGATGGCCCGGCTGCTGCGCCGTCCGTCGCTGTGAGCGCCGTGGCCAGTCGGTCGAGCCCCCGTTCCCGCAGGTCGACCGGGTCGAGGGCCGACCCGCACGACGACGCCCGCCTGGTCGTGCAGACCTGGTTCGGCACCCGGCTGCTCATGCTGCTCGTGGCGGTGTGGGTGATGGTGACCGAGCACCGGGCCGCGCGCGACGTCTTCGGCAACTGGGACGTGGCGCACTACCTGGGCATCGCCGAGCGCGGCTACGCGGAGGCGAACTCGATCGCGTTCTTCCC
>JBDHZJ010000352.1:0-3346 GCA_039811825.1 Propionicimonas sp. | reverse complement strand
AGGCCCTCGCCGCCGAGATCGGCGGTCGCGCGCTGGCCTGCGACGTCACCTCGGACGCGGACGTCGCGGCGCTCGCCGAGGCGGCCGGGCCGCGGCTGGACGTGCTGGTCAACAACGCCGGTGGCGCCTTCGGCCAGGAGCCGGTCGCCGCCGCCGACACCGACGCGTGGCAGCGGATGTACGCCGTCAACGTGATCGGTACCGAGAAGGTCACCCGGGCCCTGCTGCCCGCGCTGGTGGCCGCGCGCGGCGCGATCGTGTTCGTCACCTCCGTCGCCGCGGACGGGCCGTACGAGGGCGGCGCGGGTTACTGCGGGGCGAAGGCCGCCGAGCGGATGATCGCCGGCACGCTGCGCCTGGAGTTCTTCGACCAGCCCGTCCGGATCACCGAGATCTGCCCGGGCATGGTGCACACCGAGGAGTTCTCGCTGACCCGTTACGGCGGCGACCAGGCGCGCGCGGACTCCATCTACGAGGGGGTGCCTGGCCCGCTCACCGCCGAGGACGTCGGCGAGGCCATCGTCTGGATGGCCACCCGTCCGGCGCACGTGAACATCGACCGGCTGACCATCCGTCCGGTCGCCCAGCCGGCCCAGCACAAGGTGTTCCGCGGCTCCTACGCCTGAGGTCCGCGGCTCCGGGCGACCTCGATCACGGCGCTCTCGTTGACGTCGCCGAGGCCGGCCGCGAGCAGGGCGTCCAGGCCGTCCAGAGCGACCCGCCCGAAGGGCGCCCCGAGCCCGAGGTCCCGGGCGAACCGCATCGCGTAGGCGGCATCCTTGCGCCGCAGCCGGCCGGAGAACACGACCTCGTCGTGGTCGGCGGCCGCCATCCGCCGGCTGTTCCGCACCACCTGTGGGCTGGCCGCCTGCCCGGACGCGATCGCGTCCGCCACCTGGGCCAGGTCGAGCCCCGCCCGCTCGGCGAGCGCGAGCCCCTCGGCGGCCCCGGCGATCTGCACGGCGCCCATCAGGTTCACGATCAGCTTGTAGGCGGTGCCCGTGCCGACGCCGCCGAAGTGCAGCACCCGCTCCGACAACGCGGAAAGGACGGGCTGCGCCGCCGCGAGGTCGGCGGGGTCGACGCCGACGAGCAGGGTGAGGGTACCGGCCGCCGCCGCGTCGGGCAGCCCGGTCACGGGTGCGTCCACATAGCGAAGCCCGGCGCCGCGGACGGCGTCGGCGAGCTCCAGCACCCCGTCGTGGGACAGCGTGGAGCACTCGATCGCGAGGGTTCCCGGACGCGGGCGTCCGGCGAGCACCCCGTCGGGCCCCAGCCAGACCGCGCGCGAGGCCTCGTCGTCGCTGACCATCACGATCACGGCGTCCGCGTCGGCCGCCGCCTCCGCAGGCGTGGCCGCGAGCCGGGCGCCACGCGCCACCAGCGGGGCGGCGCGTTCCGGCGTCCGGTTCGCCACGACCAGGTCGTGCCCGGTCTCCAGCAGCCGGGACGCCATCCCCGAACCCATCCGGCCCAACCCGATCAGCGCGATGCCTGCCATGTGGGGCAACCTATGTCCAACCAGGGCGAATCCGGCATGGAGACGCGCTCGGGCGCCGGGAACCCCTGCGGAAGCGCGCGTTCCAGTCGGACCGGTTCGGCCGGGTTTGCGTCGGGCGAGCCTGCGGAGCCCGTCGCTCAACGGAGTGCGTAGAACCAGCTACCCTCGAAGTCGCGCCTGACGGTCTCGTCGGACTGCACGGTTACTCCGGTCACCTCAATGCCATCCACTTCATCGGCGAGCACACGTTTGACCTGTCCCAGTAGCGCGTGGCTGGTTGCGAGGCGGTCCCGCTCGGCGTCCGAGGTCGTGCCGAGCCAGACACAGATCTCGGGGTCCGGCAACGCCGCGACGTACTCGACGTGGTCGACACCCTGACCGGCGAACTCGGCGCTGAGCGACCTGCGCGCGGCGACAAGTTGGCCCCATCTGGGATCTGTCATGGCGAGAGCATGCCAGACCCCCGCCAAGAGCGCCGGGATCGTGATCGCGGCAGATCCGGATGTTCGGTTTCGGAGTGACGTTACCGCCCGAACACGGTCACAAACGTCACTCTGTAACGCGGCGAACGAACATCCGCAGATCGCCAGAGCAGTGCGGTTGACTGGCTCGACCTGCCCTCGGTTCACGCACGGCCCGCACGACCCGATGATCGTGCTGCCACCCGCGTCGAAGTCCTCTCGGCGGAGCCGGGACGCGCAGGAGGCCCGCCCCGGACGGGACGGGCCTCCTGCGAAATGAGTCAGTCGAGCTCGATCAGGCCCTCTCCGGCCTGGACCGGAGTGCCCTTCTCGACGAGGATCCGGGCCACCGTGCCGGCCTTCGGCGCGGTGATCTCGGTCTCCATCTTCATCGCCTCGAGCACCATCAGCACCTCACCGGCGTCGATGTCCTGGCCCTCCTCGACCAGGACCCGGGCCACCGTGCCGGCCAGCGGCGCGACCACGGCGTTCGCCGAGGCGGCCTGGACAGACGCGGTCGTCGGGGTGTGAATGGCGCCACTGCCGCCGATGACGATCGCGCCGAGTGAGGGAGCCTCCTGCTCCTCCACCTCCACGTCGATGTCGTAGGCGATCCCGTTGACAGTCACCTTCAGTTTCATTGGTCTTCCTTCTCAGCGCGTGTACAGCGGGTGGTGGGCGTGCTGGGAGCGCCGGGTGTTCGACGTCCAGTTGCGTCCCGTCGTGAAGTGCGGTTGCCGACGCTTGGCCCGGTGACCCAGGTAGGCGGCAACCGCGGCGGCGATCGCCACCATGGTCTCCTCGGGCACGTCCTGGCAGTGCAGTTCCAGCGCCTTGATCTTGATCTCCATGCCCTCGATGCGCTCGGTGAGCGACTTCACGAGGTCAAGCAGTTCCGCTTCGTCGGTCATGTCGATCACACCGGCCCGAGGCCGTGCTTCTTGGCCGGCCGCAGCTCGCGCTTCGTGGCCAGCAACTCCAGGGCCATGGCCACCTTCCGCCGGGTGTCACCCGGGTCGATGATGTCGTCGACCAGGCCACGGGCCGCCGCCACGAACGGCGTCGAGAAGGTGTTGCGGTACTCCTCCACCAGCTCGGCGCGCTTGGCCTCCGGGTCCTCGGCCGCGGCGATCTCCTTGCGGAACACGATCCCCGCCGCGCCCTCGGCACCCATCACGGCGATCTCGGCGGTCGGCCAGGCGAACACCTTGTCCGCGCCGAGGTCCTTGCAGGCCATGGCGATGTAGGCGCCGCCGTAGGCCTTGCGCAGCACCACGGTGATCTTCGGGACGGAGGCCGCCGAGTACGCGTACAGCATCTTCGCGCCGTGGCGGATGATGCCGCCGTGCTCCTGCGCGACGCCGGGCATGTAGCCGGGGACGTC
>JBDHZJ010000351.1:0-3359 GCA_039811825.1 Propionicimonas sp. | reverse complement strand
AGCCCGACCGGCGAACCCACGGAGAGCCCGACCGGCGAACCCACGGAGAGCCCGACCGGCGAACCCACGGAGAGCCCCACCGGCACCCCGACCGCCACGGCGACGCCGACGGACGAGTGCACGAGGGACAATGACGAACACGGCCAGGGGAACTGCCCGACCACGGTGCCGAGCCCGACACCGTCGGTGACCCACACGCCCAAGCCGATGCCGTCGCCCTCGCGGCCGACGAACCGGCCCTGGTCGACCGGGCTGCCCAGCACGGCCTCGGAGACGGCTGCCGCCGCCTCCGGCAAGGAACTGAGCAAGTCCGTGCCGGCGTCCGAGAACACGCCGGAGACCCCGCAGGCGCCGGTGAAGCACGACCAGCCGCCGGCCGAACCCGCGCGCAAGGAATCGGCGGAGGCCGTGAAGCACGTGGAGGCCGTCCAGACCTCCAACGGCAGCAGCCGGGCCACCGAATCCAGCGGCCACGCCTCGCAGACGCCGCAGCACAACCGGCACACCGTGAAGTCCCAGTCGAAGACCACGAAGACCGCCAAGGCCGACCACGCGAAGACCACGAAGGCTGCCCAGGCCGACGACGGGAAGACCGACCAGGCGAAGCAGGGCCACTCCCGCGGCGGGCACGGGTCCCACGGTCACAGGGGCTCGTGAGGTACCCGAGGGTCGCCGTCGCGCTCACTCTCACCGCCGCACTCGTCGCGGGATGCAGCGGTTCGCCCACTGAGCCCGCATCGTCCACTACGGCCTCGTCCACCACGGCCATGGTGACACCCACGCCAACACCGACACCCACGCCCACGCCCACACCGACGCCGACGCCGACGCCCACACCGACGCCCACCAAGCCGCCCAAGGACACCCGCAAGGGCAAGCAGTTGAACCAGCCCTACAAGGTCGACGGCATCATCGTGGTCTCGAAGAAGCACCGGATCAGCTCCGCCTACGGCCCGCAGGAGCCCACCGGGCCGTACCACCTCGAGGCTTCCGCGGCGAAGGCGCTGACGAGGATGACGGCCGCGGCGGCCGCCGACGGCGTCCGGATCCGCGTGCGCAGCGGCTACCGGAACTGGACCACCCAGAACGCGAGCTACCAGAAGGCGCTGCGCAACTACCCACAGAACATCTCCTTCTACGCCCCGGCCGGTGCGAGCGAACACCAGACCGGCCTGGCCGTCGACCTGTGGGACGGCGTGACCTGGAGCCTGCCGATGGCCTACACCGCCACCGGGAAGTGGCTGTTCAAGCACGCCCACGAGTTCGGCTTCATCCTGCGGTACCCCGACGGCAAGACGAAGATCACCGGCTACCACTACGAACCGTGGCACTACCGCTTCATCGGCAAGAAGGACGCCATGAAGTTCAAGAACAACAAGCAGACCCTCGAGGAGTACCTCGGCCTCGCCTGACCGGCGTCCCCCGCTTCGCTACTGCTACTTCGGCGCGCTACCCGTACTCGGGTAGCGTCCTCAACTGGCTGTAGCGAAGCCGGTGGCACGGGAGAATGGCGGCATGAGCATCGACAGGGCGGCGGCGGCCACCGGGCGGATCGGGGCCGGGAAGCGGATCGGCATCCTCACCAGCGGGGGCGATGCACAGGGCATGAACGCCGCGGTGCGAGCGGCCGTGCGCACCGCCATCTCCCTCGGCGCGCAGGTGTTCGCGGTCTACGAGGGCTACCAGGGCATGGTGGACGGCGGCACCGGCATCCGCGAACTGGCCTGGGAGGACGTCGGCAGCATCCTGCACAAGGGCGGCACGATGATCGGCACCTTCCGCTCGAAGGACTTCCGCGAGCGGGACGGCCGCCGCCGGGCCGCCCGCAACCTGCTCGGGCACGGCATCGACCGGCTGATCGTGATCGGCGGGGACGGATCGCTGTCCGGCCTCGACCTGTTCCGCGCCGAGTGGCCGGACCTGCTCGCCGAACTCGTCGCGTCCGGCGAACTCGACGCCGCGGTGGCGGCCGAGCACCCGGCACTGATGTTCTCCGGACTCGTCGGCTCGATCGACAACGACCTGGTCGGCACCGACATGACCATCGGCGCCGACACGGCCCTGCACCGGATCGTGGACGCCGTCGACGCCCTCGCCAGCACCGCGGCGAGCCACCAGCGCAGCTTCGTCGTCGAGGTGATGGGCCGGCACTGCGGCTACCTCGCCCTGATGAGCGCGATCGCCGGCGGTTGCGACTACGTCCTGATCCCCGAGCTGCCTCCGGCCGACGGCTGGGAGGACGCCATGTGCGAGGCGCTGCGGCGCGGTCGTGCCGCCGGGCGCCGCGACTCGATGGTGGTGGTCGCAGAGGGTGCACGCGACCGCACGGGGACGCCGATCACCTCCGCCTACGTGTGCCAGGTGCTCGAGGACCGCCTGCACGAGGACGCCAGGGTGACCATCCTCGGCCACGTGCAGCGCGGCGGCGCGCCCAGCGCCTACGACCGGTGGGCGTCCACCTGGCTGGGCTACGAGGCGGCCCTGGAGGTGCTGACCGCCGAGCCGGGCACGACCGGCCCGGTGATCGGCTTCCGGGGGAACCGGGTCTCGCGGGTGCCCCTCGTCGAGGCGGTGGCCCGGACCCGGCAGGTGCCCGAGCTGATCGCCGCCGGCGACTACACCGCCGCGATGGAACTGCGCGGCGGCTCCTTCATCGAGGCCGGCCGGATCTTCGCGGAGATGGTCGAGCCGAGCCGGATCGACGCCCCCGAGGCCTCGAAGCGGATCGCGATCATCCACGCCGGCGGCCTCGCCCCCGGCATGAACGCCGCGGCGCGCGACGCCGTCCGGCTCGGGATCAGCCGGGGCCACACCATGCTGGGCGTGCAGGGCGGCTTCCCCGGCCTGCGCGACGGCGACGTCTCCGAACTCACCTGGGGCGAGGTCGAGGGCTGGCTCACCGACGGCGGCGCCAACCTCGGGGTGCGGCGCACGGTGCCGGCGGTGGAGGAGCTGTACCGGATCAGCCGCCAGCTCGAGGAGCACCGGATCGACGCCCTGCTGATGATCGGCGGCTGGAACGGCTACCAGGCCGCGGAGCTGCTGCACCGCGAGGCGGAACGATTCCCTGCCTGCGGGCTGCCGATCGTGTGCGTCCCCGCGTCCATCGACAACAACCTGCCGGGCTCGGAGCTCGCCATCGGCGCGGACACGGCGCTGAACGTGGTCACCGAGGCCGTGGACCGGATCAAGATGTCGGGCAGCGCAGCCAAGCGCGCCTTCGTGGTCGAGACGATGGGCCGCTACTGCGGCTACCTCGCCCTGATGGGGGCGCTGTCCGGAGGCGCCGAGCGGGTCTACCTGCACGAGGACGGGATCAGCCTGGCCGCGCTGCAGGCGGACCTGGAGTGGCTGCGGAA
>JBDHZJ010000350.1:0-3362 GCA_039811825.1 Propionicimonas sp. | reverse complement strand
GCGTCGTCGCCGCAGACGAAGGTGCTGAAGTCGCCGTCCGCGAGGTCGTGGGGCGCGACCATCAGCGGGGCGGTCATGGTGTTCAGGCTCTTCACCACCCGCAGGGTCGGGAACGTCCGCTGCAGGAGCTCGCCGAGGGAATCGGTGTTGGACAGGAACAGGCTCGGCGCCCTGCCCGGGCCGAACTCGAGCGGGTTCGCCACATCCAGCAGCACCGTGCCGTCGGCGATCGAGGCCGCGCCCACCCCGGCCACCGACACGTCCCCCGACAGCGCGTTCACCACCAGGTCGGCGCCCGCGGCCGCGTCCGCGAACGTGGCGACCCGCACCTCGGCGTGCAGGGCCGCCCACGCGCCGAAGCCACCCGGCTCCAGCCGGGCCAGCGACGCCTGCGGGTCGCGGGTGCCGACCGTCACCTCGTGCCGGAGCCGGGCGAGGCCCCCCGCCAGCGACTGTCCGACCATTCCCGTGCCGAGTACCGCGATGCGCATGGCCCCGATCATGCAGGGGTGCCCGGGCGCTGGGAATACGCACTTCCCCGGGCGCGCTACACTCCTTACCGACCGGTAAGTAAGGAGCATGGTGGACGACAAACAGCGCAATCGCCTCCTCGGCGTCCTGTTCGTGGGCGTGCTGATGGGGGCGCTCGACATCGCGATCGTGGGGCCCGCGCTGCCCGCGATCCGGGCGGAGTTCGGCCTGGACGCCCGGGCCACCTCGTGGGTGTTCAGCGCGTACGTGCTGGCGAACCTGATCGGCACCCCGCTGATGGCGAAGCTCAGCGACTTCTTCGGCCGGCGCGCGGTCTACATCCTCGACGTGGCGCTGTTCGCCGTAGGCTCGCTCGTCGTCGCGTTCTCCCACGGCTCCGGCGCGTTCTGGCTACTGATCCTCGGCCGCGGGGTGCAGGGCCTCGGCGCGGGTGGCATCTTCCCGGTCGCGAGCGCCGTGATCGGCGACACCTTCCCGCCCGAGAAGCGGGGCGGCGCGCTCGGCATGATCGGCGCCGTGTTCGGGCTGGCGTTCATCATCGGCCCGATCATCGGTGGCGTGCTGCTGCCGTTCGGCTGGCAGTGGCTCTTCCTGATCAACCTGCCCGTCGCCGCTGTCGTGGTCGTGCTGGCCTGGCGCCTGCTGCCGCACCACCGGGTGGCGGACGCCGGCGGCTTCGACTGGGCCGGCATGACCGCGCTGGCCGTGGCGCTGGGGTCGCTCGCGTACGGCCTCGGCGCCATCGACACCGGGAACTTCTGGGCGAGCCTGATCAGCCCGGACGTGTGGCCGTGGCTGGTCGTCTCGGTCGTGGCCTGGCTGGTGCTGGTGCGGGTGGAGCGCGTCGCGGCGAACCCGGTGTTCCCGATCGCCCTGTTCGCGCGCCGGCAGCTGCGGCTGGGCTTCGTGCTCACCGCCGGTGCCGGCCTGGGCGAGGCCAGCCTGGTGTTCATGCCGACGCTGGCTGTCGCGTCCCTGGGGGTCTCGGCGTCCGTGGGCAGCTACCTGCTGATGCCGGTGGTGGCGGCGATGGCGGTCGGTTCGCCACTCGCCGGGCGCCTGCTCGACCGGCTCGGCTCGCGGACCGTGATCATGGCCGGCGTCGCGGTACTGGCTGTCGGCATGGTCCTGCTCAGCCAGACCTCGTCCTCGCTGGCGATGTTCATCGTCTCGGGGCTGCTGATCGGGCTGGGCCTCTCGGCGCTGCTGGGGGCGCCGGTCCGGTACGTGACGCTGAACGAGACCACCGCGGCGGAGCGCTCGGCCGCGCAGGGCCTGGTCACCACTTTCACGAGCACGGGCCAGCTGCTCGGCAGTGCCGTGGTGGGCGCGGTGGCGGCGTCCGCGGCGGGCGCGGCCGGCTACGACGCGGCGTTCGCGATGGTCGGGGTGCTCTCGGCGTTGCTGCTCGTCGCGGCCATGTTCCTGAAGTCGCGGGAGGCCGAGGCGCGACCCGCGGAGGGCCACGGTCAGGGCAGTGCGGAGGCCGCGCATGCGTGAGCGGATCCTGGCCACGGCGACCGGCCTGTTCGTCGCCCGGGGGTACGAGGGCGTGGCGATGCGCGAGATCGCCGAGGCGTGCGGCATCACCAAGGCGGCGCTCTACTACCACTTCGCCGGCAAGTCCGACGTGCTGAACGCGGTGTTCACCGGCTACCTCGACGAGATCGCCGGGGTGGTCGAGGCCAGCGCCGACCACGGGGACGGCGAGGCCCGGCTGCGCTGGCTGGTGCAGCACCTCTTCGCGCTGCCCGTCGAGCGCAGGGCGATCATGCGGCTGGCCATGCACGACGTGGGCCAGCTGGAACCCGAGCAGCGGGCGTCCTTCGCGTCCGCCTACCGCGACCGGTTCATCGGCCCGCTGCAGCAGCTCGTGGCGGACGGGGTGGCGTCCGGCGAGTTCGTCGCCAAGGACCCGTCCCGCGTGGTGTGGATCCTGCTCGGCATGCTCTACCCGTTCTTCGCCCCGCCCGGGGCCGGCGACACCGCCGACGCCGATACCGTCACCGACCTGCTCGACATCTTCTTCGGCGGCCTCTCCGCCTGACCCCCCAGCTCCGCTACAGCTGGTCCGGGACGCTACCCGTACTTGGGTAGCGTCCTCGCGTAGCTGTAGCGAAGCGGGCAGTCAGGGGGCGCGACGGGCCGGGTCAGCGGCGCAGGCCGGCCTTGCGGACGGCGGCGATGCGCTGGCGGCGGAGCTCGTCCAGCTCGGGGTTGGGCAGCGGGTCCAGCTCGCGGCCGAGCGCGCGCTCCAGGAGGTGGTCGGCGAGTTCGGGATTGCGGGCCAGGATCGGGCCGTGCGGATAGATGCCGAGCACGTTGCCCTGGACGGCGCCGTCGGTGCCGTCCCCGCAGTTGCCGACGCCGATCTCCATCCGGGCGAGCGGCTCGGCGTCCGCACCGAGGTAGGTGAAGCCGCCGTGGTTCTCGAAACCGGTGACCAGGCTCTCGGTGCCGTCCGGACGCGTCCACGCGCTGAGCACCTCGCCGACCGCACGCTCCGGCCCCCGGCGCGTCTCCACGTCGAGCAGGCCGAGCCCCTGGATCACCTCGTCGTGCTCGCCGACGGTGAAGGTCTTCCCGACGATCTGGTAGCCCGCGCACACCGCGAACAGCACCGCGCCGGCCTCGATCGCCTCGAACAGGTGGCCGTCGGCCTTCAGCGCGCGGACGGCCGAGATCTGCGCCGCGTCCTCGCCACCGCCGAGCAGGTACACCGCCCCCGTGGACGGCACCTCGTCGCCCGGGTCGACCTCGGTGAGCACCGCTTCGATCCCGCGCCAGGCGAGCCGCTGCCGCAGCACCATCGCGTTGCCCCGGTCGCCGTAGATGCCCAGCAGCGACTGGTAGACCAGGACGATCTCGAC
>JBDHZJ010000349.1:0-3387 GCA_039811825.1 Propionicimonas sp. | reverse complement strand
GCGTGGCTGCGCAGGCTGTATGTGCATCCGCGGACGGGGCAGTTGGTGGCGATGGAATCGAAGCAGCGGTGTTTCCCCGACGGGCTGCGCGCCTTCCTCACCGCCCGGGACCAGTACTGCCGCACACCGTGGTGCGGGGCGCCGGTCCGGCACGCCGACCACGTCATCCCGGCCGCGCAGGGCGGCGAGACGAGCGCGGCGAACGGGCAGGGCCTGTGCGAGGCCTGCAACCAGACCAAAGAGACCCCCGGCTGGCAGGCTGTCCCCGAACCCGACGGCACCGTGGTCACCACGACCCCGACCGGACACCGCTACCGCAGCAAACCCCCACCGCTACCGGGTGGGCGCGTCCCACCCGTCTACCTCGACATCCAGTTCGGCGCCGAGGCCGCCTGAACCTGCGCGCGCCCGCGCCCGGGAGGGGCAACGCACCCTGCACAATGAGCGCGTGACGTGGAGCTGGGACCACTTCTTCGTCCCGCAGAACCAGCCGGCCCTCGAGGGCGCCGGCTTCGGGCTGTTCTCCGCGGTCCACCTCGGTGTGCTCGTGCTGCTCGGCCTCGCCGTGGCCGTTCTGGTCGTGGGCTACCGCAGGGCTGACCGCGACCGTCGTCGCGTGCTGCGGCTCAGCGTCGGCTGGACGGTCCTGATGCTGGAGGTGTTGCGCCAGGCGGCCTACGTCGCCACCGGCACCTACACCGCGGAGATCGTGCCGTTGCACGCCTGCGCCGCCGCGACGCTCGCCGTGTTCGTGGATGCGCTGCGCCCGAACCGGTGGACGGGCGACTTCCTGTACGCGATGGGCTGGTGGGGGGCGCTGGCCGCCGACGTGTTCCCGGACTGGGCCGACCAGCCACTGCTCAACGTCTTCACGTGGCAGAGCTTCGCGATCCACGCCCTGATCGTGGGCTACGTGCTGATGCTCCTGTTCGGCGGCGACCTCGTTCCCGACGTGCGCAACCTGTGGCGGGTGGCGGTGCTCACCGCGGTGTTCGCGACCCTCGGCTTCCTCGCCAACCGGGCGTGGGGCACCAACTTCTGGTTCCTCGACACCGGTGCGCCGGGATCACCGCTGGAGGGCATCCAGACGCTCGCCGGACCGTTCTACGTCCCCGTGCTGATCCTCCTGGTCGCGCTGGTGTGGACGATCCTGTACCTGCCGTGGGTGATCCGTGCCTACCGGAGGAGGGCCTGAGCGCCGAGGAGTTCGCGTTGCGGCGGGCGGGCTCTCACTCGGGTCGATCGAGCCGGCGGATGGCGGTAGTCCGAACGAAGTATCGGCGCCACAGCGGGCCGGCGACCCAGGGCACGTCGTCGGACTTCCAGTCATCGGCGCGCAGGGACGCCCGATTCGTCCCGCGCCCGGTCAGCCAGGAATCGAAGGCTGCGTCCGCCTCGGCCGCGGGGGCCGGTCCGGCGACCAGCGTGAAGAACACGTCGGATCGGGTCACCCGATCCCAACTGGGGTGGGCGGGGACATTCGCTCCCCAGGGCACCCCGCCGGCCCGAGCCCGCGAACGGGTTGCCGAGGGGCAGCCAGGTAGATCAGGACCGGATCACCGGCGGATAGGGCGTCTCCGGCGCGGATCTTCCTCGCCAGAGCCGTCCTCGCCTCCGCGGTGGGACCGCTGGCGCCGGAGTCGCCCGAGCCTGCCGCACCCGAGCGGTCGGGGGTCCTGCTGGCCGAGATCGAATGGTGGGAACCGCCCGTCGCGATGGAGGTCGTGCTGGCCCGGATCGATCCGGCGAACAACGCCAGGGCCGACTTCGACTTCGGCGTCGTCGGGATCACTCCTGACGAGTTCGACGCCGCCGTCGCGGCCGCGTCCGAACGCTGAGGGCTACGTCGCCAGGTACTCGTCACCGACGCGCTGCTGGATCTCCAGCGCTTCGAGCAGCAGGGGAGCGGCCTGCTTGGCCAGGCCGGGGCCGAGGAACGGGATGTTCACGGTGAGTTCGCCGTCGTAAGAGAGCACCGCACCGCGGCCGCCCTCGACGAGCGTGACCGAGCCCACGAGTTCGGCGGGCATGCCCTCGACGGTGATGTGGGCGGCGCCCCGGCGATCCGGGCCGACCCCGTCCGGTTCCCAGGTGATCTCGTCCACGATCGCCATGGTGGGTCCGGCGAGTCGGCTCACCACGGACGGGGTGCGCATCACCCGGCGGCTCGAGGTGCGCAGCCCGTCCACGGCGACCTCGTGCTCCAGCGGATCGCTCGCCAGGCACACCGCACGCAGGAAGACGCTGTCGGTGAGCATCGCGAACACGACCGGGACCGACGCGGCGAAGTCATTCGTGGCGTGTATCTCCATGCCGCCCATTGTGGCGTGGATAGGGTGGATGCGCGTCAAGCTGCGAAGGAGCAGGCGTGTCCAGTCTCGTGCCGGGAAGCTCGTCGGGGTTGCGTGAGTCGCTCAGGTCGGCCGCTCTGGGAGCAGGCCCGGGTGATGCCGTTTCGGCCCGGCTGGTGGCCGCCTACCTCAAGCACGTGCCCGACCCCGACCTTGTCGGGATCGACGCGGCCACGCTCGCCGCGACGGTCACCGCCCACCTGGAACTCGGGCGTGCCCGGACCGAGGGCGAGCACCTCCTCCGTGTGATCCCGTCCGGCCAGCTACCGGGCGTCGGGGCGGACGGGTCCACGCTCGCCCTGCTCGTCACCGACGACCGGCCCTTCCTTGTCGACACCGTCGCGATGGAGCTCACCCGGCAGGACTGGAGCCTGCGCCGGCTGTTCCACCCCCAGCTCCGCGTCACGAGGGACGCCGAAGGCCGCCTGGTCGACCTCGCCGGTGGCGGCGCCGGGCTGCCCGAGTCGTGGATCGCCGTCGAGATCTACCCGCCGCTGGGGGAGTCGGCCGACTCGCTGGTGGACCGGCTCGGCACCGGGCTGAGGCGCGTGCTCGACGCGGTCGCGATCGTGGTAGACGACTGGCAGCCGATGGTGGCCAGGGCGCGCGCCGCCCAGGCCGAGCTCCGTGGCGACGACGCCCCCGAGGCGGCCGAGGCCGTCGCACTGCTCGACTGGCTCGCGTCCGAGGCCTTCGTGTTCCTTGGCTGCGCCGACTACACCCTCGGCGGCGGCCGGCTGGTCCCGGTGCCCGGCACCGGTCTCGGCCTGCTCACCGACGTCACCGAGCCCGACTCCACCACGGTGCCCGCGCCCGGCGAGCGCGACCCGCTGGTGCTGCTGCGGGACCCCCGGCGCTCGCTGGTGCACCGTCCGGTCTACCTCGAGCACGTGGCCGTTCGCCGCTACGACGCCGATGGCCGCCTGCTCGTGGAGCACCGCTTCCTCGGCCTGCTGGCGGCCTCGGCCTACACCGAGTCGGTCGCGAACATCCCCGTGCTCGCGGCGAAGGGCGAGCGGCTGCTGCTCGGGTCGGG
>JBDHZJ010000348.1:0-3390 GCA_039811825.1 Propionicimonas sp. | reverse complement strand
TTCTTCTGCCTGCTGATCATGATTCCGTTCACCGGCTTCATCGTCGGCCCGCTCGGGGTCTGGATCGGTAGCGGCCTCGGCTACGGCCTGGCCTGGCTGAACAACACGGTGCCGCTGCTGTTCGCCGTCCTGATCCCGATGCTCTACCCGTTCCTGGTGCCGCTCGGCCTGCACTGGCCGCTGAACGCGCTCATGCTGGCGAACATCAGCACCCTGGGCTACGACTTCATCCAGGGCCCGATGGGCACGTGGAACTTCGCCTGCTTCGGTGCCACCGCCGGCGTTCTGGTCGTGTCCAGCCGGGCACGCGACAACGAGGTGCGCCAGACCGCGATCGGCGCCTTGGCCGCGGGCCTGCTGGGCGGCATCTCGGAGCCGTCCCTGTACGGCATCCACCTGCGCTACAAGCGGATCTACCCGCGCATGCTGATCGGCTGCGCGACGGGTGGCCTGACGATCGGCATCCTCGGCTGGATCTTCACCCCGGTCACCACCGGTGCCTTCGCCTTCACCTCGTTGCTCACCATCCCGGTGTTCGCCCCGATGTGGATCTACGTGATCTCGATCGCCGCCGCCTTCGTCGTGGCGATGATCCTTGTGATCGCCTCCGACTACCGCACGGCCGAGCAGAAGGCCGAGTGGGAGGCCGAGCTGGCCCAGGCCGACATGGACCTGGCACTCGAGCGCGAGCGCAAGGCCAAGGCTGCCGAGGCTCCGGCCGCGGAGGCCGTCGCTCCCGCCGCCGGCGGCGTGGCGACCATGGTCCGCACCGACGTGGTGGCGGCCCCCGTGGCCGGCAAGGTGATCGCGCTGGCGGACGTGAAGGACAAGGTGTTCGCGTCCAAGGCGCTCGGCGAGGGGGTCGGCATCGAGCCGTCCGACGGCCACGTGGTCGCTCCGGTGACCGGGGAACTGGTGACCGTCCCCGACTCCGGGCACGCCTTCGGCATCAAGACCGACGACGGGGTGGAGGTGCTGGTGCACGTGGGCATCGACACCGTCCAGCTGGGCGGCAGGTTCTTCTCCCTGGACGTGAAGCAGCACCAGCGCGTCGAGGCCGGTGACCTGCTGGCCAAGGTGGATCTCGACGGGGTGCGCTCCGAGGGCTACGACACCACCACCATCGTGGTCGTGATCAACACCATGGCGCTGGCCTCGGTCGCGCCGCGGACGGTCGACGCGGTGGGGTCCGGTGACCCCATCATCGACGTGACCCCCTGAGAGGAGCACGGTCCGTGACCGCTCCGCTACCGAAGCGGTGACATGGAGATCGCGCGCGTCTTCAACAACAACCTCGTCCTCGCCCTCGACGGTACGGGACGAGAGGTGATCCTGACCGGCCGGGGCCTGGGTTTCCAGGCCCGGCCGGGCCAGGTCGTCGACGAGTCCCGGGTCGTGCGCACGTTCGTCCCTTCGGACGGACGTGACCCGGACCACCTCGCCCACCTGCTGTCCGGCATCCCGCCGGAGCACATCCAGCTGGTCGGCGACGCGCTCGCCGAGGTGGGGCTGGACGAGCTGGCCCGGAACCCCGCCCTCGTGATCGCACTGGCCGACCACGTCAGCTTCGCGCTGCGCCGGATGGCGATCGGGATGGACCTGGAGTACCCGTTGCTCGCCGAGGTGCAGCACCTCTACGCCGAGGAGTACGCGCAGGCGCGGGGACTGCTCGCCGCGATCAACGCCCGCAGCGACGTCAGGCTGCCGGACGCCGAGGCGGTCGGGCTGGCGTTGCACCTGGTCAACGCGGGGTTCGCCACCGGGGACCTGTCCTACACGTACACGATGACCGGCGTCATCCAGCAGATGGTCGCGGTGATCGAGCAGTTCTACGAGCAGCCGCTCGACCCGGGCAGCGTCAGCGTGGGCCGGTTCGTCACCCACCTGCGCTACCTGTTCGTGCGGATCCACCAGCACCGCCAGCTGCGCGAGGAGCACTCCGCGATCGGCACCGCGATCCGCCAGGCCTACCCGCAGGCGGCCGACTGCGCCCGCCGGCTCGACGAACTCCTCGAGCTGCGCCTCGGTTCCGCCCTCACCGAGGACGAGGTGTCCTACCTCGCCCTCCACATCGCCCGGGTCACCACCGACGACGACCCTTCTTGACGCTCCGCCGCCCCAGGCGAGGGCCTGTCGCGATCTGGCCGCGGATTGCGTCCCACCCGTCTCTCCCGCCACAGCCAGCCGCTCGCGCGGCCGGATTGCGATACCTCAGGCGGCCAGCAGGGCCCGGACGTCGGCCTCGAGTTCCGCGGGCTCGACGGCGGGGGCGTAGCGTTGCACGACTTCGCCCCTGCGGTTGAGCAGGAACTTGGTGAAGTTCCACTCGATCGCGTTGCCGAGGACGGTGCGCAGCCAGGCGAACAGCGGGTGCGCGCCGGGTCCGTTCACGTCCACCTTGGCGAACATCGGGAAGGTGACCCCGTAGTTCAGCCGGCAGAAGTCGGCGATCTCCGCGTTGTCGTCGAACTCCTGGTTCGCGAACTGGTCGCACGGGAAGCCGAGGACGACCAGGCCCTCGTCGCGCAGGTCGGCGTAGAGCTTCTCCAGCCCGTCGAATTGCGGCGTGAAGCCGCACTTGGATGCGGTGTTCACGACCAGCACCACCTTGCCGAGGTACTCGGCCAGGCGCTGGTCGGTGCCGGTGATCGTCCTCGCCTCGAAGCTGTCCAGACCCGTCATGTCGTCCCTTCCTCGTCGGTTGCTCAAGGACGCAGGGAGCCCCGGGTATTCCCCGCTACCCTGAGCTGGCGAGGAGAGCGATGGCAGTGGACGATCCGGTCGGCCTCACACGTCCGCCGGGGTGGCCGGAGCTGCCCGACGGCGACGAGCTGGTGCTCTGGCGCGGCGACGACTACGGGGCGAACCAGTGCGGGCTCGCCTGGGGCGACAGCGTGGTGCTCGACGGGTCGGTGCTGCGGGTGATCGACCCGGCGACGGGGGCGGAGCGCGCGGCCTTCCGCTCGGCGACGCTCGGGATTGAACGGGTGGGTTCGAGCCTGGTCGGGACGGGCTTCACCGGGCTCGCCCGGCTGGACCTGCCGCGCTGACGCCACCGCCGCGCCCGGGTGGCAGCCAGCCCTGCTCATGCAGGCGGGCGATGCCGTCCAGCAGCAGGTCGAGGGCGAACTCGAACTCGAACTGGTCGTCGCAGCCCTGGGCGACCACTGTGCCGTCGTCGTGGACGGCCACCCCCGCCACCGCCGCGACGTTCGGGAAGTGCTGCGCCAGGAGTTCGACGGACGCCGGGTCGGGCGCCGGCTGGTCGGCGTCCTCGAACAGGTCCTGGGTGAAGCCCCAGATCCGGCTGCCGAGGGCGTGCATGACGTGGTGGGTGAGCGGGTCGGAGAAGCCGGCCGCGCGGAAGCTGCCGATCAGGGCATCGGTGTA
>JBDHZJ010000347.1:0-3402 GCA_039811825.1 Propionicimonas sp. | reverse complement strand
CGGGCCAGTCCTCGGCGAGCACGCTGAACACGACGGTGTCGCGGAAGCTGCCGTCCTCGCGACGGGTGTGCCGGCGCAGGACGCCCTCGCGGGTGGCCCCCAGCGCGGCGATCGCGGCCACCGAGCGGGCGTTCACGGCGTCCGTCTGGATCTTCACCCGGCCGTAGCCGAGGTCCTCGAAACAGTGCCGCAGCAGCAGGTACTTGGTCTCCGGGTTCACCGGCGTGCCCCAGACCCGCGGGTGGTACAGCGTCCAGCCCAGGTGCAGCCGCTCGTGGGCGAGGTACGCCTCCCCGATCGACGTGGTGCCGACCACCTCACCGGCCGTGCCGAGCCCCGTGTCCCCGAGCAGCCGGACGGCGTACGCGATCCGTCCGCGGCCCTCGCCGTCGCACAGCGGCGGGTCGAGGTAGCGGACGCGGGCCATCTCCAGCGCCTCGTCGGCCGTGGTCGGCCGGTGGTGCATCACGTAGCCCTGGTGGTACACCGCCGGGTCGGCGAGGATGCCCGCCAGAGCCGGCAGGTCGGCCTCGACCACCGGACCGAGGCGCACGAACCTTCCGGACAACCAGGAGCCCTGCGGGAGTATCAGCATGCGGTCATCGTAGGTGGACCGAGTAAGGAACCGTCCCCAACTCGGTCCGGACCGGGTTGGGGACGGTTCCTGACTCGGTCCGCCCGGCCGTCAGATGTCGGCCAGCGCCTCGGTCGGGGCCGCCTTCGCCGCCCGCCGTCCGGGCAGCACGGACGCCAGCGCCGCGGCCAGCACCGCCACCGCCACCATGCCGGTGGTCATGGGGAGGTCCACCGCGAACCGGATGCTGTCGAACCCGCTGGTGCGGCCCAGCGACGTCACCGCCAGCCAGCCGAAGAAGGTGCCGGCCACGAGGCCCACCGCGATCCCCACCACGGCCACCTGGACCGCCTCGATCAGCAGCATCACCCGCAGCGAACGCGCCTGCAGGCCCAGCGCCCGCAGCAGCGCCGACTCCCGCGTCCGCTCCATCACCGACAGGCCGAGGGTGTTGCTCACCCCGATCAGGGCGATCAGCACCGCCACGCCGAGCAGCGCGGTGGGGATGGCCAGCAGGATGTTCAGCACCTGCTCGTACAGCGCCGCCTGCACGATCGTCCCGCTCACCCGGTCTCCGGAGCCGGTGATCTGGTTCACCGCCACCATCACGTCGATGGCACGCCCCCGGTCGGGCACCGAGAGCCACATCACGGCGTGGGGCACCGGCTTCACGATCCTGGTGAGGGTGGCCGCCGACACCATCGCCTGCTCATAACTGACCAGCCGGGAGCCGAGCACCCTCAGTTCGACGCTGCCGGCAGGCCCCTTCACGGTCACGGTCGCCGGCATGCCCTCGACCCGGTGCTCGCTGACCAGCACGACGTCGTCCGGAACCGCCGTGGTGACCCCGGTCACCGCGGGGATGGCCGGGTCGTAGCCGAGCAGCACGACCCCGTCGTCACCGATCCGGGCGTTGCCGCCGGACAGCAGCACGGACGCGTCCACGCCGGACACCCTCGCCAGTTCGTCCGAGGTCTCCGCCGGGATCCGCGCGGGATCGCCGTCGTCGTTCGTCCACTGCACCTGCAGGTCGACGGGGTAGTGCGCGGCCAGTTCGTCCAGCACGGTGAGCCGGACGGACGCCGTGGCCACCTGCAGCGTGACCATCAGCCCGACCGCCAGCATCAGGGCGGTCGCCGTGGCCGTCGCCCGGCGGGGATTGCGTTCGGCGTTGTCAGCGGCCAGTCGCGGGACGGCGCCGGTCCAGCGGAACGCCCGTCCGGACGCCTTCAGCAGCGCGGGCACGAACAGGGGTCCGCCGAACAGGACCCCGATCGAGAGCAGCGCGCCGGCTCCGATCGCGATCAGCAAGGCGTTCGGGTCGGTACGGACGACGGCGAGCACAGCCAGCCCCGCCCCGGCCAGCAGGAACAGCCCGCAGGCGACCGCCCGCACCAGGGATGCGCGCCGCCGCTCGTCACTCTCCGGCACCGGCTGCAGCGCCTCCAGCGGCGCGACCCGGGTGCCCCGGAGGATCGGCACGAAGGCGGCCACCACGGTCGCGAGCACCCCGAGGCCGAACGCGATCGCCAGTTGCTGCCACGGCAGGACCAGCCCCCAGAACAGCGCCGTGCTCCAGGCGCTGACCCCTGCGGCGAGCCCGATGCCGACGACCAGCCCGAGCAGCGCTCCGAGCACACCGAGCAGGACGGCCTCGACCAGGAAGCGCCGCCGCACCTGGGCCCCGGACGCCCCGACGGCGCGCAGCAGGCCGATCTGCCGGCGCCGCTGCGCGAGCGTGATCGTGAAGGTGTTGGCGATCGTGATCATGCCGACGATCAGGGCCACCCCGGCGAATCCCCACAGCACGTTGGCGAAGGCGTCGAAGCCCTCGGCCAGCTCCGCGATCGCCGCGGCGCGCACCTCGGCTGCGGAAGTGGCCCTCAGGTCCGGGCCGAGGGTCTTGAGTCGCACGTTCAGGTCGTCGACGAGCGCGTCCGCGGACACCCCGGGCGCGGCCCTGACCGCCCACTGCGGGGCGTGGTCGGTGGTGTGCCCGGCCGCGGCGAAGGCGGCGTCCGAGGCGTACCCGGTCTTCACGAACAGCCCGCTGGGCTCGTTGGTGACACCCACGACGGTCATCGCGAGGTCGCGCCCGGACAGGGTGAGCTCGTCGCCGACGCCCCGTCCGAGGGCTCGCGCGGCCCCGCCGGAGAGCGCCACCTCGTTCGCCGCGGACGGCCAGCGTCCGGCGGTCAGGGACGCCCAGCGCAGGCCGTCCGGCGGCACGTTCACGAAGTCGATCCACTCGGAGGTGACCCCGGCGGTGACCGCCTCCGACATGGTGAGGACGGGGGCCGAGACCGCGACGCCGGGGACGGAGGCGATCGCCTTGCCGACCCCGTCGGTCCCGGACCCGTCGGTGACCACGGCGTCCGCCTCGGCGAGCGAGACGTTCATGGCCTTGCCCTGCGCCTGGCCCTCGGTGGCGACCAGCACCGCCGAGCCGGCCAGGAACGCCACCGAGATCGCGATGGCGATGATCGTGGAGAGGAACCGTCCGGGGTGGTGCCGCACCTCGGACCAGGCCTGGCGCAGCATCAGGCGCCCAGCTTCTTCATCGCGGCGAGCACCATGTCGGCGGTGGGGGCGACCAGATCGTCGACGAGGTGGCCGTCCGACAGCAGCACGGTGCGGTCGGCGTAGCCGGCGGCGTTGGGGTCGTGGGTGACCATCACGATCGTCTGCTCCAGCACCTGGCTGGTGTGCCGCAGGTAGTTCAGCAACTGGTGGCTGGAGGCCGAGTCGAGGGCGCCGGTGGGCTCGTCGGCGAACACCACGTCCGGCTGGGTGATCAGGGCGCGGGCGATCGCGACCCGCTGCTGCTG
>JBDHZJ010000346.1:0-3403 GCA_039811825.1 Propionicimonas sp. | reverse complement strand
GTGAAGGACGTGCCGCCGGCGTCCGTCGTGACCGGCATCCCGGCGAACACCACCCCCGGTGACGTGATCGCCTGACCAGCGCCGGACGTGGACCGAGTTGGGGACGGTTCCTAACTCGGTCCACCTCGAGCCGCGGACCGAGTTAGGAACCGTCCCCAACTCGGTCCGCGACACCTAGAGTGGGCGGGTGAGCCCGAATTCGTACGATCCCAAGGCCGTGGTCGGCGGCCCCGAGGCGACATTGACCGTGGCGGGACTCGCGGTGGGCCTGATCTCGGGCTTCGTCCAGCCGCTCTATGCCGGGATCGCCGGAGGGATCGGCCTGGTGCTCGCCATCGTGTTCCGGCTGCTGCTCCCCGGCAAGCCCCTGTACCGCGTGCTGATGCGGCTGGGCATCGGCCTGATCGTCGGCGCCGTCATCTTCGCCGCGATGACCGCGATCACCCAGCTGGCGGCCGGCCGGAGCTGAGCATCCGGACGGCGGCCATCCGCCGCCGTTAGGCTGGGCGCGTGCAGAGCGACCCCGAACTCGAGCGACTCCGCGGCTCCATCGACAACCTGGACGCCGCGATCATCTGCCTGCTCGCCGAACGGTTCAAGGTCACCCAGCAGGTCGGGGTGCTGAAGCGGACCAAGGGGCTCGCTCCCGCCGATCCCGAGCGCGAGGACCAGCAGATCGCCCGGCTGCGCCGGCTCGCCGAACAGGCCAACCTCGATCCGGAGTTCGCCGAGAAGTGGCTGAACTTCGTGGTCGCGGAGGTCGTCCGGCACCACGAGGCGATCGCCGCGGAGTAGCGCCGGGCTCAGCGCTCCGCCCCGGTGACCAGCCACGCGTCCCCGCGGACGCGGTGCCACAGGAACGCCCACCGGATGGCCATGAACACCATGAACACCAGCCAGAGCACCGCGACGGCCGCCGGATCGCCGAGCGCGGCCAGCGACGGCGTCTGCCACCGGACGGCGAGCACGAACGGCAGGTAGAGCGCGAGCGTCGCCACCATCGCCCCGGCGAGCCAGCGGCCGTCGCCCGCCCCGATCAGCACCCCGTCCACGACGAAGACCAGCCCGGACAGCCAGCCGGTGCCGCCGATCACCAGCAACGCGGCACCGAGAGCCGCGCGCACGGCGGGATCGGCGGTGAAGACCGCCGGGATGATCCCGTACCCGGCAGCGAGGACGAGGCCCAGCGCGAGTCCCGACCACGCCCCCCAGCGGATCATCGTGGCGGTCGCGGCGCGCGCCACCAGGGCGTTGCCCGCCCCGAGCGCCTTCCCGGTGAGGGCCTGGGCGGCGATCGCGAGCGCGTCGAGGGCGAACGCCTGGAACGTCCAGATCGTGCCCGCCACCTGGTGGGCGGCCAGCGGGATGTCACCCAGGCCGGCGGCGACCCAGGTGGTGACGAGCAGGATCGCGCGCAGCGCGAGCGTCCGTACCAGCAGGGGCACCCCCGTCGCCGCCGCGCGCAGCACCCGTCCCGGCTCGGGGCGCAGCGGCGCGTGCGCCCGCAGCGCGCGGCGCACCACGACCAGCACCAGGCCGAGCGCCATTGCGGTCTGAGCGATCACGGTGCCCCAGGCCGAACCGGCGATCCCCCAGCCCAGGCCCAGCACGAACCACAGGTTGAGCACGACATTGCCGCCGAAGCCGAGCACGGCGGCGACCAGCGGAGTGCGGGTGTCCTGCAGGCCACGCAGCGCCCCCGTGGCGGCGAGCACCACCAGCATCGCCGGGATGCCCGCGGCGGAGATGCCGAGGTAGGTGGTGGCCTGGCCGAGTGCGTCCGCGGAGGCCCCGAACAGGCCGCACAGCGGGCCGGCCCCGAGCCCCACCCCGAGGGCCGTCGGCACGCCGAGGATCAGGGCGAGCCAGATGCCGTCCAGCCCGGACGCGAGCGCCGCGCGCTCGTGCCCCGCGCCCACCTGGCGGGCCACGATCGAGGTGGTGCCGTAGGCGAGGAACACGAACACCCCGGCGGCCGTGACCAGGATCGCGCTGGCCACGCCGAGCCCGGCGAGCTGGGCGGTGCCGAGGTGCCCGACGATCGCGGTGTCCGCGAGCAGGAAGAGCGGCTCGGCGACCAGGGCCAGGAAGGCGGGGACCGCCAGCGCGAGGATCTCCCGGCTCTGGCTGTTCGGCGTCCGCACCCGGTCACGGTATCCCGACGGCGCGATGCCGCCCGGGTGGCGCTCACCGCGGATTGTGGGACAAACCCGCCCCGCTTCGCGCCGCCCACACCCGAAACGTCCCATCCGCAACGATCAGCGGCAGGAATGTCCCGTTTCCCGGCGCCGGGCCCATCCGGCGGCGCGCACCCCCAACGCCGCGAATTGTGGGACAAACCTGCCCCGCTTCGCGCCGCCCACACCCGAAACGCCCCATCCGCAGCCTTCCGGGGCAGAAATGTCCCGTTCCACGGCGCCGG
Source organism: Propionicimonas sp. (assembly GCA_039811825.1). Classification (GTDB taxonomy): domain Bacteria; phylum Actinomycetota; class Actinomycetes; order Propionibacteriales; family Propionibacteriaceae; genus Propionicimonas. The sequence continues at coordinate 981 of JBDHZJ010000346.1, read as the reverse complement.
ATCCGGGCCGGCCCGGCCGCCCTACACTGGGGAGCCGACCCCAGCCTCCGCAGGAGCCCCACATGACCGTCCGACCGGCCGCGGCCCTGCGCTCGCGCGGGGTGTGGGTCGGCTTCGCCGGCACCGTGCTCGTGGCCTGGGGCAGTTGCCACCCCGAGTTCTCCTTCTCCCCGGACGGCTGGCCGGCCGGGTGGGTGAACGCGGTCGGACTCGCTGCGGCGATGCCGTGGAACCGGGTGCTGCTCGTCGTGGGCGTCGTCGCGCTGGTCTGGGGCTGGTGGCACGTCCGGCCCACCCGGACCCGTGCACCGGTGCACGCCGGTGCGACCCTCACGCTGTGGAGCCTCCCGCTGCTGCTGGTGCCGCCGGTGCTCAGCCCGGACGCCGTGCTCTACGCAGACCTGGGCTGGACGCTGTCGGTCGGCGAGAACCCCTACCACGTCGGACTCGCCACCTCCGGCGGGCCGTTCGCCTACCTGGTCGACCCGCTCTGGGCCGGCAGCGGGGTCGCCTATCCCCCGCTGACGCTGCGGCTCAACGAACTGGTCGTGGTGGCGAGCGGGGCACAGCCGTACTGGTCCGTCATCGCGATGCGCGTGCCGGCCATCCTCGCCGTGGCGGCGATGCTGGTGCTGGTGCCGCGGATCGCGGCGCTGCTCGGCCGGCCGCGACGCGGGGCCGTCTGGCTCGGTGTGCTCAACCCGCTGCTCGTGCTCCACTTCCTCGGCGCGGCCCACAACGATGCACCGATGGTCGCCGCCACCCTCGCCGCGATCTGGGTGGTGCTGCGCTGGCCGCGCTGGTGGTCGGCGTTCGTGGCCGGGCCGCTGCTGATCGCGGTGGCGATGGCCTTCAAGCAGCAGGGCGGCCTCGCCATCGTCGCGGTGGCGGGGCTCCCGGTGGCCGCGACGCTCAAGGCCCTGCCGCTCGGCCGGCGGCTGTGGCTGCTCGGCTGGCGGACGGTCGTGACGACCGCTGTCG
>JBDHZJ010000345.1:0-3412 GCA_039811825.1 Propionicimonas sp. | reverse complement strand
TCGGGGAAGGTCGAGTTCCGCGTCCTGGCCGAGTGACCGCTACGTCGCCAGCGGGTGGTGCGGGTGCTGCGGGTCGCGGGCCTGGAACGACAGGATGGCGGGGTTCTGGATCACGCCCTCGCGGATCTCGATCGCCCGGGCGATCGTGGCGTCGGCGTCCCATGCCTCCGGCCCGCCGAGCACGGACGGCAGGAACGGCAGCAGGGCCTCGCTGATCTCCCAGGTCGCGGAGTTCCACAGGTGGGACGGGCTGTGGTCGACCGCGTAGTACGTCACCCCGTCGCCGATGGTGAAGACCGGCTCGGTGAAGGTGGTGGGCCGGGCCCAGCTGAACGCCATGCCCTCGTCGCATGAGACGTCGACGACGAGGGTGCCGGGGGAGAGCAGCGGCAGGTCGGCGTCGGTCAGGAAGATGACCGGCGCGTCGGTGTCCTGCAGCACGCAGTTCACGATGATGTCGTAGCCGGCGAGGAAGTCGGGCAGCGGCTGGGGGCCGTCCTCGGTCTCGGCGAAGTTCACGCCCTCGGGATCGGTGTCGAGGTGCACCAGCCGGGTGGCCGGGATCGGGGCCGCGACGGCGGCGATCTGCCGGGTGGTCAGCACGTCGACGTCGCGGACGCCGAGGGCGGTCAGGGCGGTGACGGCGCCCCGGGCGGTCGCCCCGAAGCCGATCACCACGGCGCGCAGCCGGCGTCCGAAGTCGCCGCTGGTGCCGGTGAGCTGCATCGCGTGCAGCACCGAGCAGTAGCCGGCGAGCTCGTTGTTGCGGTGGAACACGTGCAGGCTGAACGACCCGTCCGGGTTCCAGTGGTTCATGGCCTCGAAGGCGATCAGGGTGAGCTTCTTGTCGATCGCCAGCTGGGTGAGTTCGGCGTCCTGCACGCAGTGCGGCCAGCCGAGCAGCACCTGCCCGTCCCGCAGGCCGGAGATGTCGTCGAGCACCGGCTTGGGCAGCAGCACGACGTCGCACTCGGCGACGAGTTCCTCGCGGGTGCGGAAGCCGCCGACGTACTCCGCCAGGTCGTCGTCGGACGGGCCGAAGGGCCGGCCGTAGCCGTGCTCGAGGAACACCTGCCCCCGGAGTTCGGCCGGAATCCGGTCCAGGTGGGCGGGGTGCAGCGGCAGCCGGTGCTCGTTCTCCTTCCGCGAGCGTCCGACGACTCCGATGCTGAGCTGGTTCACGCGGCCTCCTTGCCCGTCCGTCCGGTCAGGCTAACGCGCCGGGGCGATTCGGGGCACATCGGCTCCGGGCGATACGCTTGCCGACGGACGAGTCGGCCGGGTGATCGCTGCGCGAGCAGAGGAAAGTCCGGACTCCACAGAGCAGGGTGGTGGGTAACGCCCACCCGGGGTGACCCGCGGGACAGTGCCACAGAGAACAGACCGCCCCTCCGCGAGGAGGAGCAAGGGTGAAACGGTGGTGTAAGAGACCACCAGCACCCCAGGTGACTGGGGTGGCTCGGTAAACCCCACCCGGAGCAAGACCGAGAAGGGTCCGTGTCCTCGGACGCGGGCCCGCGGACGCCGATCGAGCGTTGCTCGCGCGAGGCGCCCGGGTAGGTCGCACGCCGGAAACGGCGAAGGCGGCTGGTAACAGCCGCCGCAGATGGATGATCACCGCCCTTCGCGGGCACAGAATCCGGCTTACAGGCCGGCTCGTCCCTCCCCGGTGACCGCCTCGCGGACCAGTGCCGCGAAGGTGTCGACGTCGGCCTCGGTGGTGTCGAAGGAGCACATCCAGCGCACCTCGTTGGTCGCGGCGTCCCAGTCGTAGAAGGCGAACCGCTGCCGGACCGAGTCCGCCACGCCGTCGGGCAACCGCACGAACACGCCGTTGGCCAGGGTCGGCTGGGTGAAGGCGACGCCGGGCACCCCGTCGAGCGCGGCGCGGAGCCGGGCCGCCATCGCGTTGGCGTGGCTCGCGTTGCGCAGCCACAGGTCGCCCTCGTAGAGCGCGACCAGCTGGGCGGAGAGGAACCGCATCTTGCTGGCGAGCTGCATGGTGAACTTGCGGGCGTGGACGAGGCCGTGGGCGGTGTCCGGGTTGAGCACCACGATCGCCTCTGCGCCCAGCGCGCCGTTCTTGGTGCCGCCCAGGGTGAGGATGTCGACGCCGACGTCGGTGGTGAACTCCCGCAGCGGCGCCCCGAGGCTCGCGGCGGCGTTCGACAGCCGCGCGCCGTCGAGGTGCACCGCCATGCCGAGTTCGTGGGCGTGGTCGGCCAGCGCGGCGATCTCCGCGGGCGTGTAGACCGTGCCCAGCTCGGTCGACTGTGTGATCGAGAGCGCCAGTGGCTGCGCGCGGTGCTCGTCGCCGAACCCCCACGCCTCGGTGTCGACCAGGTCGGGGGTGAGCTTGCCGTCGGGAGTGGGCACGGCGTAGAGCTTCAGCCCGCCGACCCGCTCGGGGGCCCCGCCCTCGTCCACGTTGATGTGCGCGGTCCTCGCGCACACCACCGCGCCCCAGCGGGGCAGCACCGACTGCAGGCCGATCACGTTCGCGCCGGTGCCGTTGAACACCGGCCACGCCTGCGCGGCCTCACCGAAGTGCGCCCGGACGACCTCCTGCAGCCGCCGGGTGTAGACGTCGTTGCCATAGGACGACTGGTGGCCCAGGTTCGCCTCGGCGATGGCGGCCAGCACGTCGGGATGGACGCCGGAGTAGTTGTCGGACGCGAAGCCGCGCTCGGCGGTGTCGTGGAGTTGCACCCGACGATTGTGGCACCGCGGCCGCCGCTCCTCAGGCGTCGGCGCCGGTGATTCCCGAGGTGGACGCGACCACGTCCCGCATCTTCTTCTCGAACGCCTCGTAGAACATCGACAGCGGGAACTCGTCGTCCATGACCAGGTCGGTGAGTTCCTTCGGCGTCCCCTTCAGCGGCAGCTCGCCGGCCTTCCAGGCCGACGCCGGGTGCGGCTCGACGACTCCGCTGACCAGCTCGTAGGCGGCCAGCCAGTGCGACACCTTCGGACGGTCGATCGAGCGCCAGTACAGGTCCTCGATCGCCTGGCCGAGCTCGTTCACGCAGTCGGGCACCTCGTCCCAGTCGAAGGCGAGCTTCGTGTCAGTCCAGTGCAGTACCCGCTTCTGGTGCAGCCAGGCGAACAGCAGTTGCCCGCCCAGGCCGTCGTAGTTGCGCACCCGCGTCCCGGTGACCGCGAACCGGAAGATCCGGTCGAAGATCACCGCGTACTGCACCAGCTTCGCGTACCGGGCGAGTTCCTGCTGCGCCGGCGTCGGTTCGGGCAGCGCGGCCAGCTCCCGCTCGATCCGGACGGCCTCGCGGAAGGCGGTCAGGTCGCAGCGAAGCTCCTCCAGCGAGTACAGGAAGAAGGGCATCCGCTGCTTGATCATGAACGGGTCGAACGGCAGGTCGCCGCGCATGTGGGTGCGGTCGTGGATCAGGTCCCA
>JBDHZJ010000344.1:0-3431 GCA_039811825.1 Propionicimonas sp. | reverse complement strand
GTAGGTCGCGATCGCGAACTGGCTGAACACCGGCGGGCAGAGCGTGGCCGCCTCCTGGGTGAGGACCAGCTTCTCGCGGACGGCGTGGGGCGCGAGCGCCCAGCCCACCCGGTAGCCCGGGGCGAAGATCTTGGAGAACGAGCCCAGGTAGACCACGTTGTCGGCGTCCATCGCCCGCAGGGCGGGCAGCGGTTCGGCGTCGAGGGTGAGCAGGCCGTAGGGGTTGTCCTCGATGATCAGCAGGTCGTGCTCCTTGGCGACCTCGATGATCGCGCGGCGACGCTCGACGGTCTGGCTGACCCCGGTGGGGTTCTGGAAGTTCGGGATCGTGTAGAGGAACTTCACCCGCTTGCCGGCAGCCTTGAGCGAGACCAGGGCGCCGCGCAGCGCGACCGGGTCGATGCCGTGGTCGTCCATCGCCACGTGGACGATCTGGCACTGGTAGGCGCGGAACGTGCCCAGGGCGCCCACGTAGCTGGGCCCCTCGGCGAGCACGACGTCGCCCGGGTCGCAGAACACCCGCGTGACCAGGTCGAGCGCCTGCTGCGAGCCGCAGGAGACCACGATGTCGTCGGCATGGGCGTGGATCTGCTCCTCGGCCATCACCTCGACGATCTTCTCCCGCATGAACGGCTCGCCCTGGCCGGAGCCGTACTGCATGGCCTGGGTGCCGCGCTCGGTGATCAGCCGGTCGACAGCACGCCCGAGGGCCTCCCGCGGCAGGTCGGCGATGTTCGGCATCCCGCCGGCGAGTGAGACCACCTCGGGACGGTTGGCGACGGCGAACAGGGCGCGGACGGCGGAGACCGTCAGACCGTGGGTTCGCTCGGCGTACACGTCGATGTAGGGGTCCAGCCGGGTGTCGCGGCGGGACGGCTCAGGCAGGCTCACCGCACCAGACTGCCGCACGGCGGGCCTAGGATGAAACCGACCCACCTGTCGGTGGCTGATCCGGACCCGGGAGAGGCATGTCGAGACTGTCCATGGTGACGCTGGCTGAGCTACCCGGTCTCGCCTGCCCCTACTGCGGTCGCGTGGTCGGAGCCGACGCGCCGTGGGCCGCCTCCGCGGCCACCCTGTGGGGCTGGACCGGCGTGAAGCTCGGCAACGGCGACGGCCACGTGGACGGGCTGCTGCTGCTCGGGCCGAACGACGAGCCGGGCCGCGCGGTGGTGCACCGGCTGTGGGTGCGCCCCGGCCTGACCGGGGCCGGGTACGGACGCCAGCTCGTCCAGGCCGCCGCGGCCGGCCTGGTGCAGCAGAAGGTGCGGGAGGTCGTCGCGGTCGGCAGCAAGCAGCACCTGCGCTGCGAGGCCCCGCCCAGCGGCTTCCTGCGCGCGGTCGGGTTCGCGCGCAGCCTGGACGACCGGCTCTGGCACCTCGACCTCGACCGGGCCGTGGTGGGCGAGCGCAACGGCGTCCTCGGCGCGTGGGAGCGTCTGGTGCAGTCGCTGCGTCCGGTCAGCCCGCCGAAGCCGGCCGGCGGGGCGATCAGCGGACGCGCGCACCGCGGCTGAGCCCCGGGCGGACGGTCAGCCGCGGACGTGAGTCCAACGGTCCCTGAGGAGTCGCCGGGCGAGGCACGAGCCGGGCGACGTCACGAAGGGGCCCCTGCTGCGCGCTGGCGACCGCCCTTCGTGACGCTCGCTGGCGCTCGCTCCTCAGGGAGCGGGGGTGGGTCTGGTGAGCTGGTGCTCGCTCCTCAGGGAGCGGGGGTGGGTCTGGTGAGCTGGTGCTCGCTCCTCAGGGAGCGGGGGTTGGTCTGGTGTGCGGGCGTTCGGTCCTCAGGGAGCGGGGCTGGTGTGCGGGCGCTCGCTCCTCAGGGAGCGGGAGGGAATCCGGGATCCCGGACCGGCCTCAGAGGTATTCCTCGAGCGCCTTCAGCAGCACCGACTTCGGCTTGGCGCCGGTGAACGACTTGACCACCTCGCCGCCGACGAACACCTGGATGGTGGGCAGCCCGAGCACACCCTGCTGGGTGGGCACCTGGGTGCTGGTGTTGGTGTCCATCTTCAGGAACGTGATCTTGTCGCCGTAGTCACGGGCCAGTTCGTCGATGATCGGGGACAGCTGCTTGCACGGCGCGCACCAGTCGGCCCAGTAGTCGATCACGACCGGCTTGGGCGACTTCACGACCAGGTCGGTGAAGGTGGCGTCGGTGACATCGGCGACGTTCGACATGTGTGTGCTCCTCAGGCGTTCGCGGTGACAGGGGCGAGGTTAGCGGCCTCGTCCGACAGTGCGGCGAGGTACCGTTCCGCGTCCAGCGCGGCCGAGCAGCCGGTGCCGGCCGCGGTGATGGCCTGCCGGTAGGTGTGGTCGACCAGGTCGCCGGCGGCGAACACGCCGGGCACGTTGGTGTGGGTGCTCGGGGAGTCGACGACCACGTAGCCGGCGGCGTCCACCTCGACCTGGCCGCGGACGATCTGCGAGCGCGGGTCGTGGCCGATCGCCACGAACAGGCCCTGGATCGGCAGCTCGCGGCTCTCGCCGGTGACGGTGTCGGTGAGCGTGGCGCCGGCCAGTGCGCCGTCGCCGTGCAGGTCGGTGACCACGGAGTTCCAGGCGAAGGAGATCTTCGGGTCGGCCTTGGCGCGGTCGACCATGATCTTCGAGCCGCGCAGCTCGTCGCGGCGGTGGATGATCGTGACGGACTTCGCGAACCGGGTCAGGAAGGTGGCCTCCTCGAGCGCGGAGTCGCCGCCGCCGACGACCGCGATGTCCTTGTCGCGGAAGAAGAAGCCGTCGCAGGTCGCGCACCAGGAGACGCCGCGTCCGCTGTAGACCTCCTCGGCGGGGATGCCGAGCTTGCGGTAGCCCGAGCCCATCGCGAGGATCACGGAGCGCGCGGAGTAGGTGTTGCCCTCGGAGTCGGTGACGGTCTTCACGTCGCCGGTCAGGTCGACCGCGGTGATGTCGTCGGTGATGATCTCGGCGCCGAACCGCTCGGCCTGGCCGCGCATGGCGATCATCAGGTCGGGGCCCATGATGCCGTCGGTGAAGCCGGGGTAGTTCTCCACCTCGGTGGTGTTCATCAGGGCGCCGCCGGCGTCCACGGCGCCCTCGAAGACGAGGGGCTTCAGGCCGGCGCGGGCGGTGTAGATGGCGGAGGTGAACCCGGTCGGGCCGGAGCCGATGATGATGACCTCACGGATGTCGGACATGCGCATTCCTCAGACGAACTCGGTGGGTGCCCAACTCTAGCGAGCACCGGACTGTCATCCGCCTAACCGCGCGGAGGCGTCCGGCATTCCCGCGTTCGTCGGTGGACCAGGTTGGGGACGGTTCCCAACTCGGTCCATCTCCCGGGTGGACCGAGTTGGGAACCGTCCCCAACTCGGTCCGGGGGGCTACCCGCCGAACTGGGCGGCCCACTCGGCGACCCGGGCGGCGCTCTCGGCGTCCGAGAGGTCTTCGACGCGGGTCAGGAT
>JBDHZJ010000343.1:0-3432 GCA_039811825.1 Propionicimonas sp. | reverse complement strand
GGCGTGAACCGGTGCCGGTCGCCGTTCAGGTGCGAGGTGAACGTCACCCCGTCGTCGTCCACGTGCGCGAGCCGGTTCTTGCCCTCGGCGATCACGTCGTCGTCGGCCAGGCCGGCGGCGTCCATCGCCAGCACCTTCTTGAAGCCGACGCCCAGGCTCATCACCTGGAAGCCGCCGGAGTCGGTGAAGGTGGGTCCGGGCCAGTTCATGAACGCGCCCAGGCCGCCGGCGGCGTCCACGATGTCGGAGCCGGGCTGCAGGAACAGGTGGTAGGCGTTCGCCAGCACCGCCTGGGCGCCGAGTTCGGCGACGCCCTCGGGCAGCACGGCCTTCACGGTCGCCTTGGTGCCCACCGCGATGAACGCCGGCGTGCGGATGTCGCCGTGCGGGGTGTGGATCACCCCGGTGCGGCCCAGCCCGTTGGGCAGGAACGTACCGGGGGTGAAGGAGAACTCAGCGGTCACGGACGGCGAGTGCCTGCAGCTGGGCCAGGGCGACCACGCCGGCGGTGGACGTGCGCAGCACGGCGTCCGCGATCAGGGCGGTGCGCCCGCCCGCTGCCGTGAACGTGGCCACCTCGTCGTCAGTCAGCCCGCCCTCCGGGCCGACGATGAACATGACCTCACCGATCGGGGGCAGCCCGAACGTGCCCAGCCGGGTCTGCGCGGTCTCGTGCAGCACGACGGTCAGGTCGGTCTGTGCGATCCGCAGCGCGATCTCGGCGGTGGTCATCGGCATCGTCACGGTCGGCACGCGGAACCGGCGGCACTGCTTGGCCGCCTCCCTGGCGGTCGCCCGCCAGCGAGTCAGCCCGCGCTCGACCCGGTCGGGCGCCCACTTCACCACCGACCGCTCCGCCTGCCACGGCACGATCTCGTCGATGCCGAGCTCGGTCAGCATCTCGACGGCATGCTCGGCACGATCACCCTTGGGCAACGCCTGCACGGCCACGTAGCGCACCGGCCGCTCCGGTTCGCGCAGCACCTCCTCGACGGTGATGCTGAGCCCGCTCTTGTCGACGCTCGCCACCGGGCCGCGGACCGCGGTGCCGTTGCCGTCGCTGATCAGGACCGTCTCCCCGACCCGCAGCCGGCGGACGGCGGCCGCGTGCCTGCCCTCGTCACCGGTGAGTTCGACCACCTGCCCCACCGCGGGGGCGACCAGGGCGGCCAGGAAGAGCGGCTCGGTCACGAGAACTGCTCCTTCAGCCAGCCGAAGACGCCCTTGCCGTGCTTGGCGACCGAGGCCTCGGGACGGGTCTCGTCGCGCAGCTCGGCGAGCTGGCGGAGCAGTTCGCGCTGCTGTTCGTCGATCCGGGTCGGGGTCTGCACGAGCAGGGTGACGCCGAGCTCGCCGCGGCCGTCCTTGCGCAGCCGCGGGACGCCGCGTCCGGGAATGGTGATCCGGGTGCCGGACTGGGTGCCGGCCGGGATGTCGACGGCGACGGTGGACAGCTCCGCGTCCAGGTCGTCCCGCTCGGCCTCGAGCGTGTCAAGGGTGACCTGCGTGCCCAGCGCGGCCGCGGTCATCGGCACCTTCACGACCACTTCGAGGTTGTCACCCTCCCGCTTGAACACCTCGTGCGGGGCGACCGCCAACTCCACGTACAGGTCGCCGGCGGGACCGCCGCCCGGACCGACCTCGCCCTGCGAGACCAGGTGCACGCGGTTGCCGGACGCGACGCCGGCGGGGATCTTCACGTTGATCGTCCGGTGGCTGCGCACCCGGCCCTCGCCGGAGCACTCGCCGCAGGGGTTGGCGATGATCGTGCCGTAGCCGCGGCAGCTCGGGCAGGGCTGGCTGGTGCGGATCTCGCCGAGGAACGACCGCTGCACCTGGGTGACGTCACCCGAGCCGTGGCAGGTGCCGCAGGTGACCGGCTCGCCGCCGCCCTCCGCGCCCGAGCCGGAGCAGCGCGGGCAGACCACTGCGGTGTCCACCCGCAGCGGCTTGGTGATGCCGAACGCCGCCTCGGCGAGGGTGAGGCTGAGCCGGACGAGGGCGTCCTGGCCGCGGCGCACCCGGGAGCGCGGGCCGCGGCTGGTCTGGCCGCCGAACATGGCGTCCACGAGGTTGGTGAAGTCGAAACCACCACCACCGGGGAAACCGAACCCGGCGGCGCCGCCGCCGAAGCCGCCGCCCAGCGGGTCGCCGCCGCGGTCGTACATCGACCGCTTGTTGGGGTCGTGCAGCACCTCGTAGGCCTCGCCGATCTGCTTGAACTTCTCGGCGGCGTCCGGGGCGTCGGCCACGTCCGGGTGGTACTTCATCGCGAGGCGGCGGTAGGCCTTCTTGATCTGCTCGGGGGTCGCGTCCCTGGGCACGCCCAGCACCTCGTAGTAGTCAGTGCTCACGCATCATCCTTCAGCTAGGAACCGGCCGACGTAGCGGGCCACCGCCCGCACCGCGGCCATCGTCGAGGGGTAGTCCATCCGGGTCGGTCCGACCACGCCGAGGTTGGCCCAGATGTCGTCGTCGATGCCGTACCCGCTGGCGACCACCGAGGTGGAGCGCAACGGCGCGTACGGGTTCTCATGGCCGATCCGGACGGTGACGTCGCCCGTGCCGGCCACCTCTCCCAACAACCGCAGCAGCACGACCTGTTCCTCCAGCGCCTCGAGGACGGGGCGCACGGTGGTCTCGTACTGGTCGGAGAAGCGGGTCAGGTTGGGCACTCCCCCGACCACGACCCGCGTGGACGGGTCCGTCGTGACCAGTTCGAGGACCGCGGACACCACGGCGGCGCCGAGCGGACGCACGTCGTCGGGAAGCTCCACGACCAGGGCTTCGGCGCGCTCCACCACCTGGCTCGGCGAGAGCCCGATCAGGGCGGCGTTCAACCGTCCGCGCAGGTCGGCCACCGTCTCCTCGGGTGCGTTGCCGAGGTCGACCGGGTGCTGGTCGACCTTGCCGGTGGAGTTGACCAGGATCAGCAGCCCGCGCTCGGGGCTGAGCGTGACGATCTCGAGGTGCCGGATGGTCGCGCTGGACAGGATCGGGTACTGCACGATCGCGACCTGCCGGGTGATCTGCGCGAGCAGCCGGACGGTGCGGCGCACCACGTCGTCGATGTCGACCGCGCCGGCCATGAACGTCTCGATCGCCCGCCGCTCGGCGCCCGACAGCGGCTTCACCGTGCCCAGCCGGTCGACGAAGAGGCGGTACCCCTTGTCGGTCGGGATCCGGCCGGCGCTGGTGTGGGGCTGCATGATGTAGCCCTCCTCCTCCAGCACGGCCATGTCGTTGCGGACGGTGGCGGGCGAGACGTCCAGCTGGTAGCGCTCCACGAGTGCGCGCGAGCCCACGGGCTCACGCATGGACACGTAGTCGGTGACGATGGCCCGCAGGATGGTCAGCTTGCGGTCGTCCAGCACGCCGGCCTCCCCTCGCCGTTGGCACTCTCGGTGGTGGAGTGCCAGTCTAGACGACGAC
>JBDHZJ010000342.1:0-3441 GCA_039811825.1 Propionicimonas sp. | reverse complement strand
TCGTCGGAGCCCTCGGACGCCGCGATCATGAAGCAGATGTCGGCGGGGCCGTCGGCGGCGCCGAAGTCGACCTTCGGGGCGAGCCGGGCGAAGGCGAGCGTGTTGGTGTTCACGGCGGCGGAGCGGCAGTGCGGGATCGCGATCCCGCCGCCGAGGCCGGTGACGGCCTTCTCCTCACGGGCGAGGGCGTCGGCGGCCAGGCCGGCCTCCTCGGCGCGTCCGGACTTCGCCACCAGCGCGGCGAGGTTGTTGATGACGTCGGTCTTGGTACTGCCGAGGTCAGCGTCCAGCAGGACGAGATCGGCTGTGATCAGCGGCTCGGACAACGGTGTTCCTTCTGTGATTGGGCGGACGGTGGTTGGGCGGACGGTGGTCGGGCGGACGGTGGTCGGTGGGCAGACGGCGGGATCAGGTCACGGGCGTGACGCGGGCGGCGGTGGTGTTCAGTTGCTCGGGATTCGGCAGTGCCGTCCCGGCGAGCGAGGCGGCGGCCGAGCCGTAGGCCACGGCGAGCCGCAGCCGGTCGGGGGCGGACAGGTCACGGGTGTCGGCGAGCACGTAGCCGGCGACCGAGGAGTCCCCGGCACCCACCGTGCTGCGGACGGTGATCGGCGGCGGCGTGGCGTGCCAGGCGCCTTCGGCGGTGACCAGGACGGCGCCGGCCCCACCCAGGGTGGCCATCACGGCGCCGACGCCCTGCTCGACCAGGGTGCGGGCGGCCTCGACGCAGCCGGTCGGGTCGCCGGCCGCCGCGGACGCCTCGAGCGCCTCGGGATCGGCCCCGGTGAGCTGGGCGAGCTCCTCGGAGTTGGGCTTGAGCAGGTCGGGCGCCGCACCCGGGAACTCGGCGGCGAGGGCGAGCAGCGGGGCGTCCGAGGTGTCGACCGCGATCCGGCAGCCCCACGGCCGCAGGGCCTTCACCAGGTCGGCGTACCACCCCGCGGGCACGCCGGGGGGCAGCGAACCCGAGAGCACGACCCAGTCGGCCCGCTCGGACTCGAGCACCAGCAGGTGGGCGAGCCGCTCGATCGTGTCGGCGCCCAGGCTCGGCCCGGGTTCGTTGATCTTGGTGGTGGTGCCGTCGGCCTCGGTGAGGGTCAGGTTGGTCCGCACGGGTTCGGCGAGCGGCACGGAACGGTAAGGCACCCGAAGCGCGTCCAGTCCCCGCAGGATCTGGTCGTCGGGGGCCGCCGGCAGCACGGCGCGCACCGGATGGCCGGCGTAGTGCGCCACCCGGGCCACGTTGATGCCCTTGCCCCCGGGCTCGACGGTGACCGAGCCGACCCGGTGCACCTCACCGCGCGCCAGCGGCCGGTCGAGGCTCGCGGTGCGGTCGAGCGAGGGATTGGCGGTGAGCGTGACGATCATGCGACGACGACCTCGATTCCTGCGGTGCTGAGTTCGGCGCGGTCGTGGGCGGAGATGCCGGCGTCCGTGATCAGGACGTCGACCGCGGCGAGGGGGGCGAAGGTGACCAGCAGCTCGACGCCGATCTTGGAGGAGTCGGCCAGGACCACCGTCCGGCGGGCCGCGGCCACCATGGCCTCCTTCACGGCGGCCTCGTCGGGGTCGGGGGTGGAGAAGCCGTGCCCCACCGAGACGCCGTTGGTGCCGATGAAGGCGACGTCGCAGCGCAGCCGGCCGAGGGCCGCGACGGCCTCGCCGCCGACGGTGGCCTGGGTGATACCGCGCACGCGGCCGCCGAGGAGGTGCACCTGGACGCCGCCGTTGGCTGCGGCGAGCTGGGCGGCGACCGGGACGGAGTTCGTCACGACCGCCCCCAGGGCACCGGGCGGGACGGCGGCGGCGAGCCGGCCGATCGTGGTGCCGGCATCCAGGATCACGGTGGAGCCGGCGGGCGGCAGGTAGGCCAGGGCCGCCTCGGCGATGCGGGTCTTCTGGACCACGAACGCCGGTTCGCGCTCGGTGAGCGCGGTCTCGACCAGGGCGACGTTCTCCGCGACGACCGCACCCCCGTGCACGCGGCGCAGGATGCCGCGCTTGTCGAGGACGTCCAGGTCGCGGCGGATCGTCTCTGTGGTGACGTCGAAACGGGTGGCGAGGTCGGCGACCGAGACCCGGTCGTAGCGCAGGGCCAGGTTGACGATGGTGCGGTGCCGCTCCTCTGCGTACATCCCCACTCCCTTCCAGGCAACCTCATGTTGATATCCATTGTTTTATCTGGTTTTGAGTGTGGTTGTCAAGGGGTTGCCCAGAGTTGAGTTGGGATCAGTTGGCGTTTCAGGGCAAGAGCAAAGGGCCGGCCCTCGCCATGGAGGACCGGCCCGGCCGGTTGGGTCGGCGCTACTCGCCGTAGGTGTCCTCGTCGGAGAACAGGCCGGAGACACTCTCGCCGCAGTTGATCCGGCGCACGGCCTCGGCGAACAGCGGCGCCACCGACACGGTGGTGAGGCGGTCCAGGCCCTCGGGCGCCGGCACGGTGTTGGTGGCGACGATCTCGACGATGTCGGGCACGGCGTTCAGCCGCTCGACCGCCCTGCCCGAGAACAGGCCGTGGGTGCAGGCGATCGAGATCGAGTTCACGTGGTAGCGGCGGACGGTGTCGATCAGCTCGACCACGGAGCCCGCGGTGGCGATCTCGTCGTCGAGGATGATCACGTCCTTGCCGCCGACCTTCCCGACGATCGCGTCGATCACGACCTTGTCGTCGGCCTGGCGCCGCTTCGAGCCGGCGGCCATGTGCACCCCGAGCATCCGGGCGAAACCGTTCGCGGCCTTGGCATTGCCGAAGTCGGGCGAGACCACGACGGTGTTGGACAGGTCGCGGCTGCGGAAGTGCCGGGCCAGGACCGGGAGCGCGGTGAGGTGGTCCACCGGCATCGAGAAGAAGCCGTGCACCTGCTCGGCGTGCAGCTCCATGGTGAGCACGCGGTTCGCGCCGGCGGTCTGGATCAGGTCGGCGACCAGGCGCCCGCCGATGCTGATCCGCGGGGCGTCCTTCTTGTCCGAGCGGGCGTACGCGTAGTGCGGCATGACGACGGTGACGTGGGCGGCGGAGGCTCCGCGCGCGGCGTCCACCATCATCAGCAGCTCCATCAGGTTCTCCTGGGTGGGCGGCACCAGGGGCTGCACGATGTACACGTCGCGCTGGCGGCAGTTCGCCCGCAGCTGCACCTGCAGGCAGTCGTTGGAGAACCGGGACAGCCGGGACGGGGAGAGCTCCACCCCGAGGATGTCGCACATCTCCTCGGCGAACTCGCGGTGGGCGTGGCCAGAGAAGACCGTGATGTCGGACACGAGGACCAACCTTAACGGCCGCGCCGCCCCCCGTCCGCCCCGCCCCGGTGCCACGAGACCGCCGGGTTGGGGTCGGGGTCAGGCGTTGAACTTGTAGCCGAGGCCGCGGACGGTGACCAGCAGCACCGGGTTGGCCGGGTCCTCCTCGAGCTTGGCGCGCAGCCGCTTCACGTGCACGTCCAG
>JBDHZJ010000341.1:0-3476 GCA_039811825.1 Propionicimonas sp. | reverse complement strand
GCGGCCTCGCTGGCCGGGTCCGGCCCGAACTTGCGTCCGTAGGGGGCGAGGTGGGCGTTCAGCTGCTTCACCGTCACCCCGGGCTGCACCCGCACCCGGGCCCCGTCGTCCAGCACCTCGACGCCCTTGAAGTGGCGGCGCACGTCGGCGAGCACGCCCTCGGTGCCGGCCTGACCGGACAGGCTGGTGCCGCCGGACCGGAAGGTCAGCGGGACGCCCGCGGCCGCGGTGGCCCGGAGCAACCGAGCCACCTCGTCGGCGTCGCGCGGGGCCACGATCGCCGACGGCAGCAGCAGGAAGTGGGACGCGTCGTGCGCCATGGCGCGACGGTCCAGCTCCGAGGTGCGGATCTGGGACGCGTCCGCGACGCAGGCGGCCAGCAGGCCGCCCAGGTCGTCGCGGGCCTTCAGCGTGGTCACGGAACCGGCACCATCCCGATCAGTACGGTCGACTGCAGCACCACCAGCACGGCGAAGGCGGCCAGCAGCAGCAGCGACCAACCCACGACCTTGCGGAAGATCTCGCCCTCCTGGTTCATCATGCCGGTGGCCGCGGCGGCGACCGACAGGCTCTGCGGGGAGATCATCTTGCCCATCACGCCGCCCGTCGAGTTCGAGGTCGCCATGAGGATCTCGTGCGCGACCGACCCCGGCCAGACGCCCTTCGCCGCGGCGACCTGCATGCCGCCGAAGAGGGCGTTGGAGGAGGTGTCCGACCCGGTGATGGCCACGCCGAGCCAGCCGAGCACCGGGGACAGCGCGGCGAAGGCCGCACCGGCCGCCGCGAGCGCGGAACCCAGCGAGATCGTCATGCCGGAACCGTTCATGATGTAGGCGATCGCGAGCACGGACGCGACGGTGACGATCGTGAACGCCAGGCTCTTCACGGTCCTGCCGAACACGCCGGCGGTCTCCTTCGGGCTCATCCGGTACACCGCAGCGGTGATCAGGCCGGCGATGAACAGGAACGTGCCGGTGGCGAGCACGCCGTACAGGTTCACCTGGCCGAGGCTGCAGCTGGTCACCGTCCCCGCGCTCGCCTGGCCGCCGGTCACGATGCCGCAGAACTCCAGCGGCTGGGCGGTGACGGTGCCGTCCGCGGCCTTGGCGAAGTCGCCCGCCTGCAGGCCCGGCCAGTTGAAGACGAACTTGAACGTGCCGGCCAGCCAGGCCTTGACCGCGGGGATCTGGCTGACCGCGAACACCGCGACGACGATCACGTACGGGGCGATCGCACCCCAGACGCGGGCCCCGCCGGTCGACGAGGCGGCCTTCAGGTTCTCGTCCACCTGGATCTTCGAGGCCAGGTGGTCGGCGTGGGTGTCGCCGTCCTTGCGGAACCGCAGCAAGACGACGATCACGGCGATGGTGAGCACGGACGCGATCACGTCGGTCACCTCGTACGCGATGAAGTTGGACGCGACGAACTGCGACCCGGCGAACACGACGCCGGCGGTGAGGGCCACACCCCAGGTCTGCTTGATGCCGCGGACGCCGTCCACGAGCGCGACCAGAAACAGCGGGATGATCAGCGCCATGATCGGCGACTGGCGGCCGGCCATGTGACCAAAGGTGATCGAGGCCTGGCTCGCGTTGGCGAACACTCCCGGCGTCATGATCGGGAAGGCCGAGGAACCGAGCACGGTGATCGGCGCGCCCATGGCGCCGAACGCGACCGGCGCGGTGTTGGCGACCATGCAGACCACGGCGGCCCGGATCGGCTTCATGCCGGCCGCCACCAGCATGGCCGCGGTGATCGCGACGGGAGAGCCGAAGCCGGCCAGCGCCTCGAGCAGCGCGCCGAAGCAGAAGGCGATCAGGATGGCGAGCACGCGCATGTCCGTCGAGATCGACTGGAGGAGCTCGCCGAGCACCTTGTCCCAGCCGTGGGCGACCGAGAGGTTGTACAGGAAGATGGCGCTGACCAGGATCCACATGATCTGGAACAGGCCGATGAAGACGCCCTGCGCCGTGGTGGTGGCCGCGGTCACGAGCGGCATGCCCCACACGGCGACGGCGAGGATGAAGCCGAGCGTCACGGCGACCAGCGCCGACTTCCACGCCGCGATCTTGAACACGCCCAGCATCACGAACAACGTGACCAGGGGTAGTGCTGCGACCAGGGCGGAGAGGGCGGCGCTGCCGCCAACAGGCGCCAGGGGCTGGATGAACAGAGCAGTCACGGGATATCTCCTCGATGAGATTTGACCGACATGTAGGATTGTCGGACAAGTAGACCAAGACCGCAAGAGGTTGGGTCGAACTTGTTGGCGTAGAATTCCCCCGACGCAGCGGGAAGCCTGGGGTGGGGGATTGGTCCGGAACATCGTGGTGACCTCGGTGATCGACGCCGTGGTCGAAGACCTCAAGGAGCTGGTGCTCTCCCGGGAACTGGCGCCCGACAGCCCGCTCACCGAGGCCGAGGTGGCCGCCCGCTACGACGTGGCCAGGGCGACGGCGAAGGCTGCGATCGAGCGGCTGGTCGCCGAGAAGGTGCTGGTGCGCAGGAACCACAAGACCGCCCGGGTCGTGAAGCTGGGGCCCGGTGACGTCCGCGACATCTACAACACCCGCATCTACCTGGAGTCCGAGGTGCTGCGGCGGCTCGCCGGGCTCGGCGAGGTGCCCGAGGACGCGCGGGCGGCCAACGCCGAGATCGCGGCCCTGTGGCAGCAGGGCACCTGGAACATCGTCGGACCGGACATGCGGTTCCACACCGCACTGATCGACTCCCTCGGCAGTGACCGGACCAGTTCGGCCTACGCGTCGCTCGCCTTCGAGGTGAAGCTGTGCATGTCGCAGTTGCAGGGCAGCCAGCGGCTCAGCCCCGAGATCATCGTGGCCGAGCACGCGAAGATCCTCGACCTGATCACCTCCGGCGAGGCGGACGCCAGCGCAGCGCTGCTCGACGAGCACCTGTCCCGCGCCCGGGAACTGCTCGCCGGGGCCCTGGGCGGCGAGCCCGGCCCGGCGGCGTACCTGCCGTCCTCGGCACTGCCGGCGTCCACCCCGGCCTGAATCCGGCGGCCCCTACGGGAACGGCCAGGGGTTCGGCGTGCACCCCCGCAGGCCGGCCTCCTGCGGCATCATCACCGGCGCGGGCCTGCCCTGCTTGGAGCAATCCTGGTGGCTCTCCCCCAACAGGTGACCCACCACATGGTTGACCAGGTAGGCCTGCCACTGCGCACGACTGGGGTAGTCGCCCGGTGTGCTCAACCAGGCGGACGCATCGATCACGAGGTCGCCGCTGCTCACGCAGGTGCTCGGCTCGGGCTTGCACAGGCCCTTGGCGGTCGCCGGCGCGGCGATCACGATCGTGAAGTCGGCCTTGGCGATGTCGGCGACGAGTGCGAAGCGCACGTTGCCGCTGCCGGCCCAACTGCGCGGGTCGTTCAGCACTCCGGCGATCTGGGTGCCGACCTTGTCGGCCTTCAGCTTCGCCGAGGTCTCCACCTGCACGGCGTAGCGACGCAGCTT
>JBDHZJ010000340.1:0-3476 GCA_039811825.1 Propionicimonas sp. | reverse complement strand
AGCACCGTCCGTCCGCCCAGCGCCGGCGCGCCCTCCACGACCGTGCAGCCGTCCACCTTTGTCGCTCGCCACGCCGACGCGCCCTCCGGCAGGACGACGAAGCGCATGTCCTCGAAGTACTTGCCGTCCAGGGAACCGCCGCCGACCTCCCCGAGACCTGATCCCCGCCCGCCGTCCAGCGACCCGCACATGTCTTCGACCGGCAGGCCCGACGACACCGCTCCACCGCAGGCGAGGCCGATCCGCACGTCGCGGGCGAACCAGAACGACCGTGCACCGACCTCGAAGCGAGCGAACCTCACCGGCTCACCCCGGTCGTCAGCCATCGTGCCGTCGCCATTCATGCGCAGGAAGCCGGACACGTTCGCTCCGGCGGTGACGATGAATGCCCTCCAGCCGATCGCCTCGAACTCCTCGACCCTTGTGTCTGCAAGCCCTCCAGAGGCCCCGCCCGTGACCCACAAGAGGCTCCCATCGTCCACGAGCACCCACACATGCTCGTTGAGCTTCGCGAGGAACGGCTGGCCGGACTCGGCCGTTCCCGAACGCGAGACCTGCTCCACACCGTCCCGGCTCCCGGTGACGGTCACCCCGTGCGAGGCACCCGCGATGGTCACCGTGACCTCGGTCAGGCCCAGCGTGCCGTCGTCGAGCGCAGCGATGTCCCTCGTTCTGGACACCCCTCCGACCGCTGTCGACGCGCCTCCGGACGCCGTGGCACTGACCCTGGGCGTGCCCAGAGGCGCTGGAGTCGCGGGTACCACGGCAGCAGGCTGTACCGCGATCAGCGCTCCGGCGGCGAGCACAGCTACCACCGCAGCACCCGCGAGGCCCGCTCGTCGAACCCGACGCCTCCGCCGACCCCTCGCCACCACCACGCCGAGGTCCACCTGGTCGTGCACCGGCTCGGCATACCCGCGCAGGGTGTCGCGCAGCCGCTCGTCGAGATCGTTCATCGTTCCCCTCCCGTCACCGGGGCGAAGTTGGTCCGTAGCGCGGCGATCCCGCGCGAGCAGGACGACTTGACCGAGCCCACGCTGATGCCCAGGCACGCGGCCACCTCGGCCTCGGACAGGTCGTCGAAGTAGCGCAGCACGATCACCCGGCGCTGCTGCGGCGCCAGCGAGTCGAGCATCCGGCGCACCTCGTCCCTGTCGTCCACGCCCGCGACGGCGTCGGTGGCGTCGACCTTCTCGATCGTCTCCGTCGGCACGTCGCCCGGCTTCCGGAACCGGTCGATGTTCAGGTTCACCAGGACGCGCCGCGCATACGCCCGCGCGTCCGCCGGGCGCACCCGCCACCACGCCGCGTACGTGCGCACCAGCGTCTCCTGGACGAGTTCGCGCGCCGTCTCCTCCTCACCGCACAGCAGGTACGCCGTCCGGGTCAGGTAGAGGGACGCCGAACCCACGAACTCCGTGAACTCGGCCTCCCTCCGCGGGGGTGTGCCGGTCATGCGCCCTCTCTCGTCGCCCTTCAACCCTGCCCTACGGAGAACGCGGGGGTGGGGTTGTCGCGACGATCAGGACGGCCGGTACGTGACCCGCTTCCCGTCCGCGTCGGTGTAGACCACCTTCGTGACCAGCGCGCCCTTCTTGCCGGTGGGATCCTGGCCGACCGCGACGAAGACGACCCGTCCGGTACCGCTGAGCGTCCCCGACGACCACTCCTGCCCGTAGCCGGCCAGCGTCACCGCCGGATCACTCGCTCCCTCCGGGAGCAGGCCGACGACTGTCGCCCGACCCTTCTGTTCCGGTGCCGTGGTGCCGGCCCAGATCTCGATCTTGACCGGACCGCTGTCCGGCGCGATGTCCTGCGTGCTCACGACCTCGCCGCCGCCCGGTTCGCGGTAACCGAAGAAGCCCAACCGCTCAGAGAGGTACACCACGCCCACCTCGCCGGCCACGCCGATCGATGCCGATGGCACCGCTTCGCCGGCATCGTCGTGGACCCGGCCGTCCTCGCCCTGCCACAGGAGCCCCTTGATCGTGTTGCCGGGCTTCTCCGCGACATCGACCACCACGGTGATGCCAAGGCCGGGGAGCAGCTTCTCCGTCCCGCTCACGCCGCCGACCATCTCGGGATAGACACTGTCCCGCCAGGCCAGGCGGTCGGCCACCACGCCGACCATGAGCCGCGGGTACTGCTGGAACACGGCCTTGCCGGCCTCGACATCGCCCGAGAACCGGGTCCGGGTGCCGTCCTCGGCCGTGATCGTGAAGGAGGCGCGGAAGCCCTCCTCCGTACGGGACGCCGAAACCTCCAGGGAACGGTACGGCGAGCCCTTCGCATTCATCCCGAATCCATCCTGCAGGTCGATGGACGCCGACTCGCTCGTCACCGGGCTCGCCGACGGCGTCGCCACCGGCGCGGGGACGCCCGGCACCTCGCGCGGCACCGCCGCGACCCAGGCCACCAGGCCCACGACCAGTGCCGCCGCCACCCCACCCGCCACGCGCCGCACGAACCGTCCGCGCAGCACCCGGTCGCCCTCGCGCACCACCGCGTCCAGGTCCGGCTCGGCGTCGATCAGCTCGGTCGCCCCGAACAGGTCCGCGCGCAGGCGCTCCTCCAGCTCGTTCATCGCTGCCCCCCTTCCGAGGCGGGGTCGTAGTTCTTCCGCAGCGCGGCCAGGCCGCGCGAACAGGCCGACTTCACCGTGCCGAGGCTGATCCCGAGGTACTCGGCCACCGCCGCCTCGGTCAGGTCGTCGAAGTAGCGCAGCACGATCACCCGGCGCTGCGTCTCGGGCAGGGTCGCGAGCATCCGCACGATCTGGTCGTGGTCGTCCACCACCGACTCGGCCGTGTTGGGCACCGGCCGGTCCACCTGCTCGGTCGGGACGGCCGGCCGTCGCCGGCGCCGGTCGATGTCGAGGTTCACCAGGATGCGCCGCGCGTACGCCCTGGCCTCCTCGTGCCGGACCCGCGGCCAGGCCACGTACGTCCGCACCAGCGTCTCCTGCACCAGGTCTGCGGCCGTGTCGCGGTTGCCGCAGAGCAGGTACGCCGTCCGGGTCAGCGAGGTGGACGCCGAGCGCGCGAACTCCGCGAACTCGGGGCCCCTCGCGGGGGTGGATGATCCGAACATCCGGTCCTCACTGTGTCGCCTTCACCACCCTCTACGCGGCGATTCGGCGGAAGGTTCCCGGCCCGGACTCAACTGATCAGGATCACCCCGGCCCGCGACACCATGAAGCCCTTGCCCGACTCGGAATCGCCGCACACCACGCCGGTGTCCTCGCTGAGGCACACCATCGCACCCTGTGCGAGCGCCTTCCCGTACGGCAGCACGGCGAGATCGCCGAGGTCCTTGTTCGCCACCGCCGGGAACCCGGTGTCCTGCCACCAGTCCGTGGCGGGATCGGCCAGGACCGGATCAGGACCGGACGTGCACGAATAGTCCGCAGCCTTGCCGTACTCCACGCTCACCGCGACCACCGTGAGTCCCAGCTCCGTACAGGTGTCGGCCGCGGC